>JAHFBI010000247.1:3452-7417 GCA_023250095.1 Candidatus Melainabacteria bacterium | reverse complement strand
GATCCAGTCCCTTGCATTTGTAAGTTAGGCAGTGGAATGGGGGCTTGCTGCCCACTGGGGGCATTATTTAACAGTTGTGTCGGGGTTCCGGCAGCTTGTGTGCCGCTGCCTGTAGTTTGCCCGCTGCCTTGCGATTGCGAAGATAGCTGCTGATTGAGTGCCTGCTGCACCACACCCGGAGCTGAGGCGACCGGCGCCACATCTTTCGGTCCGGCAGCCTGCGCGCTCTCAGCAGATCGCCCGCCGGCGACAGTGACCGGGACACTGACTGTCTGAATCTGGTTAGGCGGCTGGTTCGACGATCTGGTTGCTTCGGTCGCGACATAACCGGTCGACTTGGAGTCAAGCGGAACAGCAGAATGACCACTGTCCTTCTGGTCCTTTATCTCACCCTGGACTGCGCGCTGATGCTCGCCACCATGTTGCCCAGTCTGCTGCGGCAAATCAAGGGACGAATTGGATCTGGGCAACTCGGCCGGTGGTTGAGTCTTGGCGGAGTTGGCTTGCTGAGCAGCGTTCTGAGCGTTTATCTGTGATGAGCCGGCATCGCGAGCAACTCCAGGAGTAAGGGAAGCGCCATCCTTTGTGCCTCCCGCATGAGCGGCACCGCCTTCTTTGGACGCCGGTAGGCTGCCGCCAGCATCCTTGCCTGGCGCAACCGCCACGCCATTTCCGGCCGATTCCTTATGCAAGGCTGATGCTGGCTGTTGTCCGCCAGCATCTTTCTGGGAGCTGGCTGCCACATTGCCGGAGGCATCTTTTGGCAAAGGATTTACCAGCGGATTGCCGGAGGCATCTTTTGGCAAAGGATTTACCAGCGGATTGCCGGAGGCATCCTTTGGCAAGGAATTTACCAGCGGATTGCCGGAGGCATCCTTCTGCAAAACAACACTGATCTCCTTGCCTGTCAAATCACGAAGTTGGCTGGCAGCCAGTTGAGCCTGAGCTTCTTTGGTAAGCGCCCCCGGCTGGAGAATGGCACCATCTTTGCCGGTCTGAGCGCCCGGGGAAAGCAGCTCGCCCTTTTGCAGCTGGGCTTGCGTGAGCGCAGCAGCTTCTTTGGCTGCTGCCTCGCGTGCGGCACGATCCAGAGCTTCCCTGACAAGCCGATCGGCTGTTTCTTTGGCCGCCCGGTCGGAGGCTTCTTTGGCCGCCCGATCTGAAGCGTCCTTGGCCGCCCGATCTGAAGCTTCCTTGGCTGCCCGGTCGGAAGCTTCTTTGGCTGCCCGGTCTGAAGCCTCTTTAGCAGCTTGCTGCTCGGCTGCCTGCCTGGCCAGCCGCTGATCTTCGAACTGTCTTTCAACAGCCTGCGAAGCAACCTGCCTGTCGTTCTGTTGCGCCTGAGAAGTGTAGAAATATTCTTGCGCCATCTGCTGATGCGCCACGACAGCATCAGACTCGGCTCTATGAGCCACAGCCTCGTATGTCTTGGCCCGCTGCTCTTCCTTCTGCTCGACAGTGGTCTTCACTTCGCGGTTGTATGTTGTTTGCTGCTCTCGCGCCAGGTTTTGCAGTTGCTTCGCCGTCTCGGACATTGACTGTCCGAAATCGACTCTGGTCCTCTGCGCTTCCCCAGGCTGCTCCAGTCCCGGCTTCGCCCGTCCCGCGGGATCGCCTGCAGCAGGAACTTGATTCTGAGTAGGCTTCGGTGGATCTTGCACCTTATCTGCCGCACCGGTGACATGTCCTGACTGATTGCCTGCAGCAGGAACTTGATTCTGGGTCGGCTTCGGTGGATCTTGCACCTTATCTGCCGCACCGGTGACACGCCCTGTGGGATCACCTGCAGCAGGAACTTGATTCTGGGTCGGCTTCGGTGGATCTTGGATCTTATCTGCCGGCACCCCGACACGTCCTGCGGGATCGGGAATAGCAGGAGGCGGATCCTGCCTTACTCTCGGCGGATCCGGCGTCTTTTCCTGCCCCGGTCTGCCGGAATTCCCCGGATTGCTCGTGGGTTGGCGATGCAATTGATCCTGAGCGGATTTTTCGTCCGGTGTATAGACCTCTCCGGGCGGGACTCTGGGAACTTCACCTTTCTTCTGAGAATCCTTGGCCGCTTCTTCGGCAGCCTTCTTCTCATAGGTATTTACATAAGTGCCTCTCTTCTGCCAGTAGTCCGCGTCTCCTTCTACGGCCTGTTTTTCTTTGCCATCGGCGCCCAGCATATGAGCTTGAGGCGGAGAAGCAGCATCCTTGGGCCTGTCCACATACCCGAGTGCGCCGTCCTGCCGCGAAAACACTACCATCTTCTCGTCGCCGATGTTCGAGCCGTCAGCAGATTTTTTCTGCCAACCATTTATCGTCCTGACAAGAATAGTCCCTTCGGCATAGTTAATGGCGCTGACGAGTCTTCCATGATCATCGCGATCGTACGAATAGAGCAGGTTACCGCTGGGTCCATAGACAAGAGACGGCTGCGCCAGCGAGTTATAGAAGGTCCTTGTGCCGTCCGAATTTTTCAAATTGATCAAACCGGTGTTAGCGTCGACGTTAATTTCGCTTGTTAAGAGTTCCCGGACCTGTTTTGTGGTGCTGTTAGTAAACTTGTCGGTGCCTGGCTGCCTGATCCACACAGTACGATCGAGATCCTGAAAAGTGGCGACACGACCGTCTTTGTCATAAGTTAGCTGGATGCCTAGCCCATCACCATTTTTGCCGCCGATAACTCGGCCTGATTCATCGTAGTTGAATCGAATCATGCGCCCGTCAGGATACACGGCTTCAACAATATGCTCATGGACATCTTTTGAAAGACGAGTGCCGTCGGCTTTCTCAGTAATCGTGCCATTCCACGACTGATCGCCCATAGTAAATTTGCCGCTGGCTACAAAATCGCCCTTCTCCACGTCGACATGCATGGTGCCGGTAAACTCTTTGCCGGTTGCCTGATGTTCCTTGTCATACTGAACCCAGTGGTTGTCGGCGCCTTCTTGTTTCCAGACCAGATTGTGCTGGCTGTATGTGTCCTTATAAGCAATCTCCTGCGGCTTGCCGCCGGCATCAACCTTGAATTCGCGGTCGCCTTTCTTAACCGTCTGCGCCTCAAGCTTCGGAGCAGTGCCGGCAACAAAAGCGACAGCATCGACAGTAGCCAGCATCGGACTGGCAAGAACTTCGCCAGAGGCCCGAGCGGCCATGCCCAGAAGCGAAGGCTCAGAGGTCTGGGAACTCGCCTTCTGCTCGGCTGCAGCCGGTTTCGTCAGGAGATTCGGCGAAGCGACTGCAGGCTTGCGCTCACTGCCACCGCCAACATATTCGGATGCCTTGTTCACGAGATACCGTCCGAAAGTCCAGACAGGCGATTCCGCCCCGGCTTGCCCCGGCTCTGTCTGGGAGCCCTTCAGCTTCTCTGACCACTTATTCCAGTAAGAAACATCCTCTTGAGTGACCTTTTCCTTGCCGTCCTTGGATTGCACGTGGACCAGGTTGCTTCCCTTTTCGACATAACCCAGGTGTCCATCCATCCTGGCAAAAACAGCATCGTACTGCCCGACGACTTTGCCATCGGCAGATTTGTGGTCCCAGCCGTCTTTGGTCCGATTGAATGTCGAATGGTCCCGATAGTCAACAACGCTCACCAACCGCCCGCTATTGTCGCGCCCGTACATATAGAGCAGATCGCCGTTGTCCTGGAAGACAAAGGATGGTTGCCCCTTGGAGTTAAATGTCACCCTTGTGCAATCCGAGTTATTGACGCTCAACATGCCCGTTTCGGAGTCTACACCTACATTGATGCCTGAAAAGCCTCGGGGCTGTTTGACGCCCGGGGACACGAAATCATCTGTGCCTTCCTTTCTCGTCCAGACCCTCTTGTCGAAGTCGGTAAAAGTATTGATGCGCCCGTCCTTGTCGTAGGTCACCTGCAACTTCATGTCGGTTCCGTTCGAACCGCCTGTCACGCGCCCCTGCTCGTCGTAGGAAAACTGGAGCTTTCGCCCGTCGGGATACACAGCTTCAGTAAC
>JAHFBI010000247.1:0-3442 GCA_023250095.1 Candidatus Melainabacteria bacterium | reverse complement strand
TCCCATTTTTGGTAAGACGCGTGCCATCGACTTTCTCCGTGATCTGCCCGTCAAAGGTCCCATCCTTGCTCGTGAACTTTCCAGCGATGCTGAATTCACCGTTCTCTTTGTTAAAGGAGAGCTTGCCATCAGCCTGCTTGCCGGTTGGATTGTTGTTCTTGTCTAACTGGACCCAGTGCCCGTCGCCTTCCTTCTTCCATCTCATCGTCTGCCCGCTGGCTGTGTCCTTATATGACACTTGCAGCGGCTGTCCCTGCGCGTCCACCTGAAACTGGCGATCTCCTCTTTGCAAAACTTGAGCATCAGGGACTATTGCCTTGAGGGCAACAGCCTCAAGTGGAGCCGACTGGCGGACTTCGGCAGCATCGGCCCTGCCGGCAGGATTTGCCGGCAGCATGGGAGAGTTAGGCAGCATTGTCACGCGCTGATCTTGCGATGCCTTGATGTTACCCAGCAAATCAGCCGGATTGCCAATAATCTTGCCGTGATCATCAAGCGCGCTGAGCGGCGCCCGCTCCGGCGCCGTAGTGGCGGCAATCTTGGTCTGCGTCGTCGCCAGGTCGGAATCCTTCTTGTCTAGAACAATGTCCGCAGGCTTGTTTTCCACGGACTGCTCGTGCTCGGGCGGCGTCTCCGGAAGTTGTTGTTTTTCAACGGCGCTATCTGATTGGGACATTCTAGTAAGGGTCTCCACATTCGGAGGAAAGACGTAGTCAGCCGGCTACGCGGGATAGCTCGGTCGAATCGACAAGAGGGGCAGCACTCTTTACCTATCTATACAGAATGTACCCATCCTGGACTTCCCGCCAGGATTAATTTAGTTGCCAAGCGTGACAAAAATGTGGAAATCCCCTCCCTATCGCCCTTTTGCCACCAGCCAACCTTTGGCAGAGCCTTGCAAAACGCCACTCTTGTCAAGCACCGGTGCCAACTTGGACAACTGGACGCGACGCCGGCAGAAGTCCATGCCCACCGGGCGCAGCGATGCATGGCGTTGCTGCGCTTGCACCTTTGCAAGTCGGCGGTATCCCCAACAAGCCAGCGCAATTGACAGTCAGATTCTCTAAGAGCCCGACTTCCCGGCAGAAATCATTCATTCAGCTCTCATTCGATAATCCGCCGTCCAGCCAGGAAGGCAACACAGTATTGCTCCCAGTTGGCGGTGAGATCGTTTTCAGCCAGTTCCTTGGCCGCCCTGGAGGGCAGATCGATGCGGGTCGTCTTGCGGTTGCCTGTAAGGGCAAACTCATGACGCCAGGCAGTGTCATCGTTTATCTCATACTGCACTACAGGGAGCCAGAATTCCTCCTGTCTGGTCTCAAGCCTCGAACGGAATCCCGAACCGGATTCGCCCATATTGCCGTAGCTGACAATGCGGCTCACATCCGAGAGCTTGGTGATGACATTTCGCACGGCCCTGTCTTCAATGCCAGAGGTAGGCAAAGATGAAGCTCTGACATCGGCCGGCACCATGCCGGCAGCAATCAGCAAGGACGTGGTGGCATCATTCAGATCACGTCCGCTAGCAACAGTCTTGCCGCTCTCGTACAGATCATGGGGATTGGAAGGAACAGGTGGTCTCGGCACGGAAAGAGGCTGTGCCGGAGCCGCAACTTTGGCGGTGCCTTCTGCCTCTCCTTCAGTGAACGGGAACGCGCATGCCGGGCAAATGGTGGCATTTTGAGTAGTCAGGCGTTTGCACTGCGGGCAAGGCTTTGTGACGATATCGAAAGAATGGGTCGTAGCAGGCGTACTCGTGTTCCAGTTGGTTGTCGGCGCGCCATGCTCGGCTTTCGCCTTCTCCTTCGCCCCGGCGATTTCGGAGGGCAAGGGCAACACGATAGTCTCACCACGCTTGAGCTGCGCAGAAGGAACGCCCTTTTCGTCGACATCGGTGCTGAGATTGTTCACCTGAGCAAGCAACCGCCAGAGGCTGACATCCTTCAAAGCCGGATGCCGCATGGAAATTGAGCGAAGCGTGTCACCAAGCCGGCAGACATAGCGAATACGTCCATCCTTCTCGCCTGTCGATGACAGGGCACCGAGCAGGCTTTCCACGTTGGCACGCCGCCTTTGAGTTGCCCCAGCTTGAGCTGAGGTCATCTCCGGAGGCTCGTGGGGTGAAGAATGAGTAGTTTCACCGAACAGATTAGACTTGACCCAGGCTGGCGTCTCCCTGTTGGGGACAGGCGGGGAAGTCAAACCATCAGCGGTACCGGTGACCGGTTGTACCTGCCCACGCAATCCTGCCGTGCGAGGAGCCGTACTGGCGACATCCGTCCTGATGAGTCCGGGGTTGGTGGCGCGTGCCGTCGCCTCGGGAGCATCGGCAGCAGTGCTGGTATCATACTCGAATTTCGTCGTCTGCCTTCCAAACAAACGTGATTGATATCGCTTGATCTCCATCGGAGTCGGCAGATAGATGACTGTCCGCGGCTTGAGTTGAAGCAGCTTCTTTCCCTTCTCGACACGTACCGGAATCAAGCGCTTGTTGATTTCATAGACCAGCGGAGCCAGCCGCTTATCTCTCAACTTCTTCAGCGCTATGGATTCAAGTGTGTCACCCTGAAGAACGACATACTTCTGCCTGGTTTCTTGAGCCAGGAGGTTTGCCTGCTCTCTTTGGGCGCGGACGGCATCCGCATCGACCTTGGCTTTTCGGCTGGCCATAGCAGCAAGCATGGCTTCAGAAAATCGCCGGGCCTTTTCCTCGAGTTCCCTGTCCTCACGTTCCTTCTGTTCGCGACCTCGGCGTTCTCTGTCCTCCTCCTCCCGGCGCTTGGCCTCATTGCGCAGCTCCTGCTGTTTCTCGGCTGTTTCAACGCGCCAGTCTTCCTGATCGGACTTCGTCCCCATGTAGCCGACTTCGATGCGTCCATCGGCTGGGTCGGCCGACATCTGCGAGCCCCAAGGTTGAGAAGTGCCGTTGCCAGTGGCATCCTGTCCAAACGGGTTCATGGTGGCAGAACTCATTTGCTGCGCAGCATCCTGAATTGCTCCGGCTTGCCCGGAGTTCGAGCCGGCTGATTGTGGCGCATAAGGATCATACTGGGGCTGATTGGAATACTGCCCGGGAGCAGCATACGGGTCCTGCTGCACCTGATTGGGATCCTGGGGCTGAGCCGAATATGGATCCTGCTGGTCCGAGACATATGGATCCCGTTTCGTCTGATATGGATCTGACGCGGGGTCCGACCCAGATGTACTGTAGGGATCTTTCGCTCCGGATGCTGGTTGCTGTTGCGAGCCCTGACCGACATATGGATCGCTTGCGCCTTGTTGGGGCGGGTTAGCATATGGATCGCTTGCGCCTTGTTGGGGCGGGTTAGCATATGGATCGCTTGCGCCTTGCTGGGGTGGGTTAGCATATGGATCGCTTGCGCCTTGCTGGGGTGGGTTAGCATATGGATCGCTTGCGCCTTGCTGGGGTGGGTTAGCATAT
>JAHFBI010000246.1 GCA_023250095.1 Candidatus Melainabacteria bacterium | reverse complement strand
TGCTCTTCCAGACGCAAAAGCTTCTGGACTTCTCCTTCCAGCAGCTTGGTCACGGGAATCCCCGTCCACTTGGAGACGATCTCGGCGATGTCGTCTTCAGAGACTTCTTCAGAAAGCAGGCGCGGACCAGACTTCTTCTGGTGGAAGACTTCTTCAGCTTTTTTCAGCTCCTTCTCGATCTCCATCAAAGTGCCGTATTTGAGCTCGGCGGCCCGCGCCAGATCGGTATTGCGCTCGGCTTGCTCAATCTGGACATTTATGGCTTCACGCTCTGCTTTCAGAGTCTGGAGCTTGTTCAGAGCATCCTTTTCCGATTGCCACTGAGCTTGAATCCCAGCAGCCTCTTCCTGCAACTCGGCAATTTCCTTCTCGATTTTCTCCAGCCTCTCTTTGGAGGCCGGGTCCGTCTCCTTCTTCAGGGCCTCACGCTCGATCTCCAGCTGTACGCGCCGGCGCACCCTCTCGTCGAGTTCAGCCGGCATCGAATCGATTTCGATGCGCATCCTGGCGGCAGCCTCGTCAATAAGATCGATGGCCTTGTCGGGCAGAGAACGGTCAGCGATATAGCGGTGCGAAAGAACGGCAGCTGCAACCAGCGCGGCGTCCTTGATGCGCACGCCGTGGTGGACCTCGTAGCGGTCTTTCAGCCCGCGCAAAATGGATATGGTATCCTCCACGGTCGGCTCATCCACAAAAACTGTCTGGAAGCGGCGCTCCAGCGCAGGGTCTTTTTCCACATGCTTGCGGTATTCATCGAGCGTGGTCGCCCCGACGCAGTGCAGCTCGCCACGGGCCAGAGGGGGCTTCAGGAGATTGCCGGCGTCCATCGAGCCTTCGCCTGAGGCGCCTGCACCAACCACGGTATGCAATTCGTCGATAAAGAGAATGATATTGCCGTTGGACTCAATAACTTCCTTGAGCACTGCTTTCAAGCGCTCTTCGAACTCGCCGCGATACTTGGCTCCGGCAATGAGAGAGCCCATATCCAGCGCGATTAGCTTCTTGTTCTTGAGCCCTTCAGGCACGTCGCCTTTCGTGATACGCTGGGCAAGTCCTTCCACGATCGCCGTCTTGCCTACACCAGGCTCACCGACGAGCACCGGATTATTCTTCGTCCTGCGCGAAAGAACCTGCATGACGCGCCGGATTTCATCATCGCGCCCGATGACTGGATCAAGCTTGCCGGCAGCAGCAGCGGCTGTCAGATCCCTGCCATAGCGCTCGAGCGCCTGATAAGTTGCCTCCGGGTCCTGGCTGGTGACGCCCTGCTTGCCACGAATATTGGTGAGAATCTGCAAAATGCGCTCGCGCGTGACGCCGTTTTGCTTGAGAATTGTCCCGGACTGAGCCTTGCTATCGTCGCAAAGCACCATGAACAGATGCTCGATACTTATGTACTGGTCTTTGAGTCGCTCAGCTTCCTTGCCAGCTTCCTCCAGCATGGCGATAAGCTTGGACGAGACATGAATCTCGTCTTTCTTGAAGCTCACCGCCGAGCCCTTGGGCTGCATGTTCAGATATTTATTCAGGGCCTCTTCGATGGGCTCAACCTTTACGCCCAATGCCGCCAGAATTTTCACTGCCAATCCGTCCTTTTGCTCCAGCAGCGATAAAAGCAAGTGGTCGGGCGTGGCTTGCGAGTGCCCGAAGCGGGAGAGGATGTTCTGACAGTTGGTAATGGCTTCTTGAGCTTTGTTGGTGAATTTATCTAAGTTCATAAGGCACCCCTGGTCCCCAGATCGACAGCAATTATTTTCAGCATCCCTTGCATGTATTTTGCAGGACGACTCCATCCTGCCTCTTTCAACGACTTTCCTGCAAAGGCGACGTCGCTTAAGAAAATTATGAACCTAAGCTTATCGTTTGCTCATCTTGTTCCAGATTTATTTATGCCTTGGGGTTCTTGGCAAGAAAGGTGTCAGCCTGAGAACCGCAAACGTGATGCTAGCTTATTCATGTGGAATATGATTGTTATTGAAGGCGCCGGGCCACTTTCTGGCACTTGACTGAAATAGGTAATATCCTTGCTAGTAGGTCACTGAGTAAGCGAGCATGCAAGAATTTCAAGAGGATTTTTACGCGATCCTGGGTGTTGAAGACTCGGCTTCCCCGGAAGATATACGCAAGGCCTACTTGAAGCTAGCCAAAAGGCTCCATCCGGATCGCTTCCCTAACGATCCCGAAAAACGCTCGGCTGCCCAGGCTGAGTTCTCCAAAGTGACACGTGCGCACGAAGTCTTAGGCGATGCAAGGCAACGCGAGGAATATGATGCCATCAGGCAACTGGCCAAGAATCGCGCCGCCCTCGAAGCCGGCATCCCGGGAGCAGTAGTCCCGGCAGCAGGGTCCCCGCCTGCCGAGGCTTCCGGGCAGGCAACCGCCGAGCTCAAGGGAGATACGCGCGATACATGGGCAGGCAAACACTTCGCCCGTGCTCAAGACTGCTTTCAAAAAAAACGTTTTCAGGAGGCTGAAACAGCTCTAAAGGAAGCAATTCGCCTGACACCCAATGTCACAAAATTCCACTGCCTCCTGGCACAAGTCTACGTTGCCCGCGGCTGGAAGACCCTTGCCAAAATGGAAATAGAAGCAGCCCTGCGCATTGATCCCAAAGATTCTGATGCCAAGAACCTGGAACTCAAGCTCAGGGCTGCCGAGAAGGGCAAAAGAGATGAGAAGAAGGGCGGATTCTTAGACCAGCTTAAGCAGATGCTTGGCAAGAAGGGCTGACTTTGCCGCTTGATATGTTGACGCCGCCGCGTTACCCTAATGGCAAACGTGTGACTGTCCGTCGCATATGAGATACGCCGAGCAAGCCATCTGCAACTGCCCTGTGCGCGCCTGTGTGCTGACGCCACTCAATACAAGCTCTCGTGTCGGGAAACTTCAGGAGTGAAGCAAAGTCTTTCATCTCTTCTTTTCTTCTGCGCCAGCCTGTCTCTGGTGCCACTGGTCAGCTGGCAAGGAGTGGAGGCAGCCGGGGGCTCCGCCCGGACCGCTTCTTCCCGTCCTGCTCCTGCTAACTCCGCTTTCACTTCTGCCCCTGCTCCTATCTCAACTTTTCCTGCGCCGGACAAGAGCTCTTCTGAGCTGCCTGCCGCCTCCGTCGGCAAAGAGGATGAAACCTCACCCTTGCCGCCCTCCACATCCCAGGCTGGCTCTGCTCCCATATCCAGTGGCTCTTCTGCCTCCGCTTCGACTTCTCTTGTCCGCCCAACCCTGAAAGGGGGAGTGACCGAAGACATCTCGCCTTTTGCCCCCGATGGTTCCATGCAGGATGTGCCCAAAGGCACGACTGTGGGCATTACTCTCATGGCTAATGTCAATTCCGAACTGAGCAAAGTCGGCGACGAGATCCTGGCTGCAGTCTCGCTCGATGTTCGCGACGGACAGCGGGTTCTTTTGCCCGGACAATGGTTCGTCCACGGAACAGTTTCCGAAGTCTCTTCCCAGAGAAGGCTCGGACGCGATGGTTACGTGACCATCAAGTTCGACAAGCTCCTGAGCCCGGACGGCAAATACCAGATCCCTTTCCAGGCCGAAGCTTCAACAAGGGACAGCGCTATCAAATCGGTCGCCCGGACGGTTGCCGTCGATTCGGTCTATGTGGGCAAAGGAGCAGTAGGCGGAGCTTTGCTTTCCGTGCAGCTGACAGGAATCCCCCTGGCCATAGCTTCGCACGGCTATTCCGTCGCAGGCGGAGCGGCTATTGGAGCCGGGATTGGCGCATACGCGGCCTTGCACCGCAAAGGCAGGATTGCCTGCGTCTTGCCCGGTGAAGAGCTGAAATTTAAAATCACCAAGCCAATTGTCCTGCCGCAGTTCAATGTCGATGCGTTGCCGTCGGCGGCACCGATTAGCAAGCTGAACAATTTCGGCATCGTGATCAACCGGGCGCAGTTCCGACCCGACCCATTCGGCGACAGAGCTTCGCGCCTGCTGCAAGTCGACTTCAAGATGGATAATCAGACCGACAAAGAATATAGTTTCGGCAATGTGGTGGTGGTATCTGATCACAACCAGATGTACTACCCTTATGCACTTTCTGGCAACAGCAAGAACCGCATGAAACGGGTAGCGCCAAAATCATCGGAGCAAGCGACTATGACCTTTGGAGTGGACGGTCCAAAACACAAATACTGGCTTGTTTTGCTAGATCGTGGCAATCGCGGCGAATTGACGAGGGTTCCAGTAAATTAAAAACTTGCGGTTTCTCCCCCTTGATTGCTGGTAATTAATCCTAAATGGAGCTAATATAATCGCGACAACGTTGGAAATCCTGATCGAGCCGGCGGGACCTTGATCAGAAGAGCCTCTTACATGGGCAGGCGGCATTTTTGCCTGTGTCGACCCGCAAAGATGGTTTGGCTACATGGGGGTTGCAAAATGAAGGCTCGTATTACGCAAATGTTGCAACACATACACAACGGGCCTCCACGCCATCAACGGGTGGATTCAACAGTGAAAAACATACAGGGCACAAACCAGCAACTCGAAAGAGTACTTCGTGAAAAGGATCGAGAAATCGACAGATTGCACCACGCTCTTGCCAACAGTGAAGCAAAACTTCAAGAGTTGATTGGCACTGATGTTCTTACTGGGCTTCCCAATCGCCATGTTTTCAAGGAACATTTCACCCATTCGCTCAAACGAGCTTTGCGCCTGGGTTATTGCCTGTCTCTCATGCTCGTGGACATCGATCACCTGCGTGACATCAATCTGCGCTTTGGACACGAAGTCGGCGATTCGGTTTTAATTGAAGTGGCTAAGATTCTCAAGAGTTCAGTAAGAGAGATAGATGTTCCGGCTCGCTGGGGAGGCGAAGAACTAGTAGCGGTTCTGCACGAGACCGACACGGAAGGTGCTGCCGCCGTAGCCGAGCGCGTGCGCAGGCGTGTTGCCGTGCTGGAAATCAAAGATCCGCGCAGCGGCAAGCTCATTAACCTGACGGCAAGTCTGGCTGTGGCCAGTTATCCCAAACACAGCAGCGAACCACAGAGTCTTCTGGAAGTCGCCTGCGAAGCTCTGATGGCTGCAAAAAGCCAGGGCGGCAACATAGTTGTCGTAGCCGACCGTTAAGATTCAAGCCATTGTTTGCTCGTTGAACAGAATCCCTCGCTCTTCGCTCTTTGCCGGCTTTTTCGGCCGAAGCTGGGCGCAAATGTCTGCATCCCCCGCCAGAGCGCTCGCATAGCTTCAACGGGTGAATTTCGGTTTTCTCGCTCTTTTAATACTGGAGAGCCTGCTCCGGGGGTATAACATTCTGGGGCTGGCGCCGGGGACTGCGTATGTTGTGGGACAACTATGTAAGAAAAGCCACAGCCGCCGTCGGCAAATCCGATTATGCCGAGGCCGACCAGTTGTTGAAGCAGGCATTGCAATATGCCCGGGAGAATTTCTCCGCTGACGATGGAAGACTGGGCTTGACTCTCAGCCTGCTCGGGCAGTTGTATTTCAAGAGCAAGGATTTTGCCCAAGCCGAGACTTTGCTAGAGGGCTCCTTGAAGCTTCAGGCTGATTGCGGCAAACTTGACTATCTGTGCGCGCTCATGGATCTTTTTTCTCTCTGCCAGATTAAAGGGGCAAAGGGGGAACTGGAACAAGCTCTGGATCTCTACGACCAGACTCTCAATAAAATCAAAGCTGACCGAGCCTCGGATAATGAGCTGATGAGACAGGCCGGCGAACACTTCGAGAAACTTTTCGCAATGTCCCGCCGCAGCCTGACTTCTGCGCCGAGATCGGCTACGGCGTCAAAAGGGCTCAGCGCGCTCACCGCCGGGTCCCAGGCTGCACCTGTCAGCCATGCAGAACACGCTCAATTTGTAACGACTGCCCAAGGCTCAGGAGCAAGGGCAGCTTTGACGAACAGCGCCTACCAAAGCACCTTCCAGGCAGAACCTGCCGTTGTTGCCCAGAGCGAGCCTTCCGGATTTTACGATCTCTGGACCAGACAGTTTCGTACCGGATTGGCCAGCCTGGCAGATGCCGACGCGGAAGAAGAGACTGTCATATCGGCTTACCTCAATCTGGAAAGCGCTTTGCGCCTGGCCAGAAATGTTTTTGCCTCGGGCGATCTCAGGCTGGCTCAAACCATGGCGCATCTTGCCGAAGCCTCCGACCGGCTGGGGCTTTACGATCAAGCCGAAATGCTTCTGCGGCTGGCCATCTCCTTCGTCAAACCGGCAACAGTCTCTGCCGTGTCCGACGTCCTCACGATCAAACTGCAATTCCTTTCGTTTTGCATCAAACATGACAGATATTACGCCGCCGAGTCTTTGCTGAGCGAGATTGAACAATACGCCGTCAATGCCGTGAAAGAAAGCCCGGAATATGTCCGGGCAACAGCAGGAATAGCCGATATGCGCAAACGCTACAAGGCATATGTGGCAGCTCAAGATCTTCTGATGCAGGCTGTCACCAGCGAATCTGCAGGCACGCTCGAGACAGCCGCCAAAATGTATGGCATTGCTCTTTCCATGATCAGGCAGGCTTTTCGCCCGGATCATCCGGATGTGGCGCAAATCTTGCGCTGTCGGGCCAATACTGTGCGAAAGCTGGGCAATCCGGATCAGGCCGACGAGCTCGAAGATCGCGCCGAACGCATCGAGAAAGCAAACGAAGCTGCAAGAGCCCACACTTGCCAAATCACAGCTTCGCTGCCTCGCCCGGAAATAGAAATGCTTGCCGTTAAGCCGTCCTGATGCCACTTGCCGAAGTCCGCCAGGCAAAGCGTATTGGTACAAGAAAGTGAAAGCTCTTCAAAGACGCGGGTCCACAGGTTCGCTTTCCAGCGCCAGAAGCGCAAAAACACATTCGTGCACGCGATAAAGAGGCTCGCGCTCAACAAAACGCCTCAGTCCCTCCACGCAGAGAGCAAATTCGCGCAAGGCCAGCGAACGCTTCGGACCAACGGCGCGCGCGCGCAAACGCTCCAGATTCTCCGGCAGTGTGTATTCCGGGCCATATATTATGCGCAAGTATTCCCGCCCGCGGCACTTGAGGGCTGGCTGGCATAGCCCCTTGCCGGTTTCTACGATGAAGTCGAGCGGCTTCACCACCATCCCCTCGCCACCGCTGGCGGTGAGATCTTCCCACCAGGCAATCCCTCCGGCAACACTTTCTTCATCGCCTGGATCGACGATTCTAAAAGACGTGGACATGATCAGCCCCTGGCTCTGCAGGCTCAGTGAGGCAGCCTCCTCCATGTGCCATTCATGGTCGCGCCGGCAGTGCACGGCCCCTTCGGAGGCGAGGATATGAAAGGGAGCCACCTTTAAGTTGGCAACCGAGCTTACCGGCCAAACATAGCGGCGATAATCCTGCCGGAAAAGATCCGCCAGGTGTTGTCTTTCTCGGAACGAACCAAGCAGCCCCCCCACTTCACGCCCGGAGTCAGCAGCTGCCTCCAGGCAGCTGA
>JAHFBI010000245.1 GCA_023250095.1 Candidatus Melainabacteria bacterium | reverse complement strand
CGGGAAGCCACGTCTTCAAGAGGCAGCCCCTGACAATGGGTCAGGACTAGCCTCCCTCTGACGGCGACATCGGCTAACTCGCGCGGGAACCTGGCTCTATTTGTCCGTGCCCTTCAACATCTGGTCCTGCAAGCGTTTTTGATCGAGGAGATCTTGCATGAGCGAGGATCCAGCATAAGCGGCAATCTGCGGCGCATGCCTGGCGATTGTCTCGCGCAGCCGCGGCTGCGCGGCAATGACCTTGCCGGTAGCAACCGACAGAGAGCTCAAAGGCTTCAGGGCAACATCACTCAGGCTCACAGGCGCCTTCGGCGCAGCCAGAGAAGCCTCGGGCACATCGCTGCGGTAATAAGCTCTCAGCCCTTCCGAAATGGCATTGATGCGATCAAGAATAACCTCTGGCGGCACATGAGATGCCTGTCCTTCCGGGGCGTTCTTGGCGACAGCCTTCATCCATGCGGAGAGTCCCGAGGAAAAGACCTCTTCGACGCGATAGCCTTCTTTCTGGAATGGCAGCGCAAACTTGTCGCCTTTGAGAGCGCTGTCGGCAATCTCCCCGGAAAGCCTGTCCACACGCCGGAAAGTGTCCGGCATCGAGGGCGCCACATGTTTCAGCGTCTTGCCGTTGAGGGCATCAAGCGGTGTTTCGAACTGGGCTTTCACCAGTGCTGGAATTATGGCATCCCATTCTTTCATGGGAATGGAGACGAACTGCCCTTTTTGATCCATGCTGGCCCAGACATACTGGCTTCCCGGCCGCGACATAGTATCGGCCAGTTTGTCCAACCCGGCTGCGTATTCATGGACGCCTTTGTCGCCCTGCGAAAGCTCCCGCAACGTTTCGGCAGCAAGCTTCAAGCGCCAGCGGTCAATGCCGTGCGGCTCAATGCCCAGATGGTTGCCCATGTCGGCATCGACCATCTCATGTCCATACATGGAGCGTGTCTCGAGCAGCCCTGGAGCATCCTTGGCCGAGCCAGGCGCCGCCTTTCTCAACGAAGCAAGAAGCGTTGCAAGTGACAGCCCTGTGTTGGGGTCTATGGAGGTGCCGAACATATCGGCTGTATTTTCATTGGCTTCCGCTTTCAGCAACTGCACGAAGAATTCGCTCTTCTTCATCGTGCCCTTAGGCGAGCCGGGGACCGGGATGTCGGTATCGGCAATACCGGCTTTCTTCATGGCTGCGCCGACGATATTGTCGGTGAGAACTTTGTCTCTCAGGTTGGCCGGCAAGCGCAAGAGATCGCCGTAAATCAGGTCGTGCCCCAGTTCGTGCGCATAGACACCGGCAGTATGGACGCCTTCCAGCCCCTGATATTCGCGAGGATAAGTGACGACAGCAGCATCGGTCACTTTCGGAATGGCCGGAATAGTGTAGGGTCCGGCACCATCTGAATCCCGGATGGAAAAGAGCGGCGAATTAGAGCCACGGACAACTGAGCGTGGGATGCCGTTCTTATCCAGATTGCCGAGCAATCTGGAGTGAATGGAGCGCGAATACTGGTTGAGGTCGGTGATGGCGTTCATGCCGTTGGAGTCGCCTTTCACAGAAAGTTCGAGCTGGCTGTTGGCCGTGCGGAAATGATCGAGCAGCATTCCTGCCTGTTTGTAATCTTCGGCGGTCTTAATCTGCTGGGTCAGGTCGAGCAACATCTGATTGTTGCTGAAGTGCCCTTGATCAAGCGGAGCTTTGCCGCTGCGCATCGTAGAAGTCAGGGGCGCCTCGATAGTTTCTTTGGCGTCGGCGACCATCATATCTTCCTTGGTGACGGCACCGGCTTTGGCGCGAACATCTATAGCCATCCTCCCGACGACATCGCCTGTCATTTCAGCGGGACCTTTCGGGGCAGGAGCATCCGCAGGTTTGGGCGTCACATCGCCTGGCTTGACAGTGACGTCGCCCCCTTTGCCAGCCTTGCCAGCAGAATTACCGGCTGATTCAGGGCCCTCGGCAAAGCGCATGCGCCTGACTGCTCCCAGACTGCCCTGATTCGGCAACCCGGGAGTCAAATCCGCCTTGCCTGCTCCTTCTATAATGATTGGCTTGACGGCCGAGCCATGGCTGGCAATCTCAGCCCTGTCGCCGAGCAAGGTATCGATGTTTTCGCTGAACTGCGGAGATTTGTACCGGCGCTTTACTTTCAGCGCATCGTCCAGACGATAGAGATCCGCCTGGGACCCCTCAGCCGCTCCGGTTTCCACGGCGTGCCGTGGCTGGTTTTCTTGAATGAGCTTCAGCTTTTCTGACAGAGGCGTCACATCGGCAGGGGACACTTTGCCAGAAAGTCGTTGAGCCACAATATCGGTGGCAGAATCTGCAGTACGCTCGCCCCATTTGAACATGCGCCCGATAGCGGTTTGATCCGAGTTCAGTTGCACATCTTTCCAGCGCTCGAAAGCCCGTCCGCCCTTTGTGCCTTCCAGAACGGCGCCAGCGCCCATGGAGCCGATAGCGCCAGTGCCTATAGCCACGCCCGAGTCGAAAGCAAACATTCCCAGCCCGTCTCCCATCTTCTGGGCAGCCTGGTGCACTCCGGCCATCGAAGTGGCCGAACCGGCATCCATCCAGGTCTCATAGAGCGGGCGGGCAGCATCTCTTACCATGAAGTAGCTCATAGCCGTGCCGACCAGTGCCGAAGCAGCTCCAGCTTTGGGCAAAAGAACGCGCAGCCCAACACCGAACGCCAGTCCGGTTGCCGCCTTGCCGGCAAATTCCAGAGGATGCTCGAAATTGTAATTGGCAGCGTTAAAGACTCCATGCGGAATGAGAGTGACGCCTTCGGCAAGAGCTATGGCGCGGCGTCCGAGTGAATACTGGGCAAGCCCGTCCAAAGAGGAAGAAGCAGCCGACTTATTCCTGTCGGCGGCCATCAAACTGGTGAGTTGAGCATCATCTAATAACTTAACGCTGGCATCCTTGTCCTGATGATCATCCTGCTTGCCTACCGCCTTAACTTCCTTGCCATTTTCAGCCATTCTGGATACCCCACCAATCACTCATTGTAAAGAAGGTAAAGGATCACTTTCTTAATGTCGATTCGCAAAATTACGAAGTAATACGTGGTTTTCCCACTGGGATAATGTGTCATTACTCAGAGTTAAGGAGAAGGATTGACTGCTTGAACGACCAGATTGCCGATCGTATCCGCGGCACCATCCTCTGTGCAGCCTGCGCCAATTCTCTGGGCGGAACCTGCCTGGGAATGAACCGCAAAGAAATCATGTTTGCAGTAGGCATCCGCGGAGTACGGAATTACACTGCCGCCCTGCCCAAAAGCCTCATTCCGGACCTTGTGCCAGGCAGCTTGCTCTCAGATACGCTTCTGGCACAACAGCTGGCTCAATCCTTGATTGTGAACAAAGGCTCTCTTGACGCAGAAGATCTCAAAGAAAGATTCGCCCGGCTGCTTGCCTCGGAAGAATTCCTGAAAGCTGCCCCAGGCGCCCACTGTCTCCTGCCGCTCAGACGGCTTGCCGACGGCGCGGACGACGGGGAATTTGCCGAGGCCGACAGCACGCACGTCAACGCAGCCAGCCGCTCTTACCCCGCAGGCTGCCTGCCGCCAACAGCCGACATAGTGAATATCGCCACAGCGCAGGCCAGATTGAGCCATGCCGACAGCCGGGTCTGGGCAGCAGCTGCCGTCATCGCACACAGTGTCAGCAGTTTCGTTGGCGGAGCCAGGCTAGACTCAGGCGAGGAAGTGCGTAATTACGTCATGACCGCCTATGAAGTCGCCGCCCGGATTGACGCGCGCTTTGCCGAATCCTGGGATGACGTGGCTCCGGACCTCGATTACACGAGCCCGGCCGATGACCTGCCTTACTCATTAATCAATGTTGACTCGCATGTAAACGAAGCTGTCCCCACAGCAGCCGGCATCTTCCTTATCTTCAGGCACGATCTTGAAGAGGCCGTTTGTGCAGCAGCGTCGGCCGGTGGGGATACGGATTCCGTTGCTGCTATAGTTGGAGCGCTGTCGGGAGCTTATCACGGCGCCTCGGCTATTCCAGAGCGCTGGCTTAAGCCGCTCTCACACCGCGAAGATCTCGAGGCAGTCGCCGACGGTCTGATTCGACTGTGGAGCTGACCGAAAGACAAGAGGCTTCACGAAGCCCAAGACCTTGACCTTCTGGAGACAAGACTTTCCGCTAACGGCAGGGTGCAAAAAACTTTGACCAGGGAGTAGATCTTTCATGACTCAAACCACTCAAACAAAACCAATTGGAGACACCGGAATGGGAAGGTTACACGATCAGGTGGCAATCATTACCGGCTCCGGGCGCGGGATCGGCAGAGCGATCGCCGAAGCCCTGGCCGGGCAAGGCGCCAAAATTGTCATCTCCGACATTAATGAAGAGCTTTGCAAGTCCACTGCCGACGAGCTGAGTCAACAGGGCTTGCAAGTGCTGGGCGTTCCTTGCAACGTCACGCAGTCCGAGAGCATTGAGAAGATGGTGGAGACGGTCGTCAACAGCTGGGGGCGCATCGACATCCTGGTCAACAATGCTGGCATCACCCGTGATGCCCTTTTCATGCGCATGACCGAAGAGCAATGGCAGGCAGTCATCGACACGAACCTGAGCTCTGCTTTCAAAGTGACCAAGCCAGTTGTGAAGGTAATGTCCAAGCAGCGCTCTGGTCGCATCATTAATATCGCCAGCACAACAGGCGTTCACGGCAATTTCGGACAGGTCAACTATGCCGCCGCCAAAGGCGGTTTGATCGCCATGACCAAGACCATCGCCCTGGAGTATGCCTCGCGCAATATCACTTGTAATGCCGTGGCTCCCGGTTTCATCGACACGGCAATGACAAAGGCCCTGGGTGAGGAAATTATAAGTAAAGTTATTGAGAAGATCCCGCTCGGACGTATGGGCACACCGGACGACATCGCTCAAGCTGTAGTCTTTCTGGCAGGCCCCGGCTCTTACATAACCGGACAGGTTCTGGAAGTAAACGGCGGTCTTTATACTTAGTGGATTGAATAGTTGATAGCAAGGCGGCGTGTTATCCTAGTTGCTCTGACAGAGAAATCTGGCTGACTGTGTCGCGACTGCGTTTCCAGCAAAAGGGGGAATAGAAATACATGGACGAAAAGGAAGCCTTCGAGCGAGTAAAGAAGGTTGCCGTCGCTCAACTCAATGTGAACGCTGAGGAAGTGACAATGGAAGCGAGCTTCACGAAAGATCTTGGAGCGGACTCTCTTGACACGGTCGAGCTGGTCATGGCTCTCGAAGAAGAGTTCGGCATGGAAATTCCGGATGAAGATGCCGAAAAAATCACCACTGTCGGTGAAGCCGTAAAATACATCTCCGCTCACGTGTAACGCATAACGCCTGCTGGTGAGCGCCCGTAGTCACAATGCCGCCGAGAAAACAACCACTTCAGCCTGAAGTGGATCCGTAATTGTCTCGGCGGGCTGATGTGATCTTGGAAACTTGACGGATTGCCAAACAATCGGTTCGCTGTGTTGTTCGGTAAAGCGCGAGGTCATGGACTGCCGCCGCTGCATGTAAGTCACTCTATCCAGAGGAAAATCCTCTTTCATGACCAGGAATCGGGTTGTAGTAACAGGCATGGGGGTCATATCTCCCGTCGGAATAGGAATCGACCAGTTCTGGCAAGGACTTTGTCAGGGTCGCTCCGGTATACGCACGCTCACTTTGATCCCTGAGAAATACCGCTGTTCCTGCAAGATTGCCGGCGAGATCACAGACTTCAATCCACTCGACTACGGCATCGACGTCAAACAAGCCAGACGCATGGACCGCTTCATACAGTTTGCCGTGGTGGCAAGCAATCTGGCGGTGGCGGACGCCGGGCTCGACATGAGCAAAGAAGATCCCACACGGGTAGGTGTCGTCGTCGGGTCGGCCGCCGGCGGTTTCGAGACAATCGAAAAGAATTTCCATGTTTTGCTTGAGAAGGGTCCTGACCGCTGCTCGCCGTTTACGGTACCGATGCTCATTGTCAACATGGCCGCCGGCTGGGTTTCCATGCTGCACAACGCCAAGGGCCCGAACACCTGCACGGTGACTGCCTGCGCTACATCGGCCCATTCCATAGGCGATGCCGCCCGTCTCATTCAAAACGGCGAAGCGGACGTTATGTTCGCCGGCGGCACGGAAGCTCCGATTGTTTCGCTGGTGATGGCCGGCTTTGCCTCGGCGCGAACACTGTCCACGCGCAATGACGAGCCTGAAAGAGCAAGCCGTCCCTTCGATCGCGACCGGGACGGTTTTGTCATGGGCGAAGGCGGCGGCATACTTATCCTCGAGTCCTTGAGCCACGCTCTTTCTCGCGGAGCCAAAATCTACGCCGAGGTCTCAGGCTACGGCATGACCGGCGATGCTTACGATATAGTCGCTCCTTGCGCCGATGGCGACGGAGCAGCGCGAGCCATGAAAATTGCTCTCAAAGATGCCGGCTGCCAGCCGTCCGATGTCGGTTACATCAATGCTCACGGCACCTCGACAGGGCTGGGCGATCGTGCCGAAACAACGGCCATCAAGAAAGTCTTCGGCGATCTGGCCTATAAAGTGCCGATAAGCTCGACGAAGTCCATGACCGGGCATCTCCTTGGAGCTGCCGGAGCTGTGGAGGCTGCTGCAGCCATAATGACCATCTCAAACTCTATCCTGCCTCCGACAATAAATCTGGAGAACCCCGACGAGCAATGCGACCTCGACTATGTTCCAAACACTGCCAGACACGGCTCGCCAGTCAATGTAGCCATGTCCAACAGCTTTGGTTTCGGCGGACACAATGCCTGCCTTGTCTTCAAAAAGTACGCGCCGTGATGCGTTGCCCGACGTTGGCGCCCAAAAACAACCTTGACGGCGGAGGCAAAGAAAATGACAGGCAGCGGCAAGGATTCAAGCAAGCAAGCTGACTGCCCGCTGGTCGGCAAATCTGCAAGGCAGCTCCAAGCCTTGCTTGCCTCAAAAGAAGTCACAGCCGTCGAAATTGCCGAGGCTCATCTCAAGCGGCTCGAAGAAACCGAAGATCTGCTCCAGGCTTTCAACTGCCTGACTGCCGAGCTGGCTGTCGCGCAAGCAAAAGCCATCGATGCCCTGATTGGCGACGGCAAACCCCTGCCGCCTCTGGCAGGAATTCCGCTTGCCCTGAAAGACAACATCTGCCTGCCTGGGTATCCGACAACCTGCGCAAGCAAGATACTGGCAAACTTCAAATCCCCTTACCAGGCCACAGTCGTCACGCGCCTTTTCGAGGCCGGAGCGCTCTTGATTGGCAAGACAAACCTCGATGAGTTCGCCATGGGCTCGTCGACAGAAAATTCTGCGTTCAAGAAGACCGCCAATCCCTGGGATTTAAAAAGAGTGCCAGGCGGCAGCTCCGGCGGCTCGGCAGCTGCAGTGTCTTCCGGGAGTGCCGTCATTGCCCTGGGCTCGGACACCGGCGGCTCGATCCGGCAGCC
>JAHFBI010000244.1 GCA_023250095.1 Candidatus Melainabacteria bacterium | reverse complement strand
ACGAGCGCGGGTTTGCCTGGACAATTTGCTGATAAACAGCAATTGCCTCTTCCGTCTTTTGCTGGGCATCGAGATTGTCGGCAAGCTCTTCCATGACTTTGCAGTCAGAAGGGTCTTTTTCAAGAATCTGCCGCAATAGCTTCTCGGCTCCTGCCAGATTGCCCTCGTCAGCAGTGAGATGCGCCATCGACAGCTGAGCTTGCTTATTGTCTGGGCTAAGAGTAAGTGCAGTTTCAAGAGCCGATCTCGCGCCCGGTTTGTCTTTGAGCCGCAAAAGAGCATTGCCTAGCTCCAGGTAAGCAGCAGCATCATTGGATTCCAGGCTCAAGCCCTGCCTGTACCAGGAAACAGCTTGCTCCAGCTCGCCTTTGAGCACAGCCGTGCGCCCGAGATTGATATAAGCTTGCCCGTCATTGGGATTGAGCGCAAGAGCCTCCTTGAATTCAGCTTCGGCATCTTTGAGATCGTTTTGCTTCTGGCGGATGATTCCCAGATTGTAGTGAGCATTGGCATTCTTAGGGTTGAGGCTGAGAACGTGTTCATATGATCCAGCAGCACCAGTCACATCGCCGGTCAATTGCAAGAGATAGCCAAGACTGTATGCAGAATCAGCATCCTTGGGGTTGAGACGCTGTGACAGACGGTATTCTTCGATGGCCGCTCTGTAGTCCTTTTGCCTGGAAAGAAGATCGCCGAGTTGCGCGTGCCAGTCGGAACGGTCGCTTTTCAGGCTGATGGCTTGTTGCAGCTGAGTGGCTGCTTCGGCGACAGCTCCCCGGGTTGTCAAGGCTGTCGCCAGCATGACACGCACTTCCGGCACCTTGCCATCGATTGTGATCGCCCGCCTGAGCTCGCCGACAGCTCCCTCATAGTCTTTGAGAGCCATCAGCGCCGAGGCCAGATTGTAATGAATGGAGAAATTGTTGGGGTCGTGCGCCAGGATATAGCGATATTCATTAGAAGCCAGTTGATTCTCGCCCTTGTCCTGATATGCCGCAGCAAGTTGAGCCCTTGCTTTCAAGTTGTCAGGATAAGCAGCTATGACCTGCTTCAGCTCGCGGATGGCACCTGCAAGATCTCCCTTGATCCTGAGCGCGATACCTAAGTTGAGCCGCATGAGCGGCGTATCCGGGCGCAGGCGCACGGACTGGCTATATTCATTGATAGCCTCATCAAGCTGTCCCTGGGACTGCAGGATCAGACCCAGGCTCTGGCAGGCAAAAGAATCATAAGGGCGCAGCGCTATGGCCCGGCGATATTCGGCGATGGCATCTTCGGCATCGCCGTGTTGTTGCAGAGCTGCCGCCAGGCTGAGGTGGATGAGCGGATCGGACTGCTGGCTGAGGGCAACTGTCTTGAAGGCGTCAATGGCCCTGTCAAGATCGCCCATCTTGAAATAAGTCACTCCCTGGTTATACCTGTCAAGGAGAGCTTTAGGCATAGGCTCGGCCGCAAGCGCTCTTGGCGCTGAGCTCAAGAGGGGCAGGGTCACGGCAAGTGCCAGGATCAGTCGCTTCAACTTCAATTCCCCCTGGTCGATCGAGATGAAAAGGACAGCCTTCATTATGAGGGATGGATTCTCTATAAAGAAGAATTTGCCGGTCCCACATAAGCCGAATTTTATGGCGCCAGAGCGCATATATACTGGCTATAGCCTGTTGCACCGCCCGCTTTTATCGCTCCGGCGGTCCTTTGCGGATATGCAACCCGATGGTCCGCCCGAATTTCTTGGACAAGGTGGCTAATTTCTCCAGTCATTTTTTGGACAGTATGCACATTGCCCGCCAGCCTGCCTGCAATGTACATTTAGAGTAGGTAAACCAAAGAGAGGTTCTGCAGGAGCGCGACTCTGAGAGAGTTCCTATCTGCATCCGAAAGTTTATGCGAAAAGGCCGAGACAACCAGAATAAGTTTCTGTAGCGGTATTAGCAGCAAGGGCAGCTAAATACGGTGTCTTTTCGGAATATCTACCCTGCTGGCAGCGGTCGCTGTCGGAAGGCTGTTGCGTGCCGGTCAACCCGTTGCTTTGAGCAAACGCAGGTGGCAAGCCAGCCTATAAAGGAAAACACAACTAAAGCTTGAGAGCTGGTGAAAAACAATGGCTGTTTATAAGAAGAGTGCAGCAAGAAAGGCGTTCCCGTACGTGGAGCGCGGTCCGAGTCACTACGAGGAAATCGCCAGAGATGCTCTGGATAACTCGATTGACTACTTGAACTACTCTTATTCCAAAAAATTGTGCGGTGCAGAAGGCGCAGTCGAGTTTCGCGATGGCGGCGTCTACACCTATGACAATCATGGCAAGCGCTATCTGGATTGTCTGGGCGGCTACGGCATCTTCAACGTCGGGCACAGACACCCGAAAGTTATTGCCGCTGTAAGAGCGCAGCTGGATCAGGTGTGCTTGCACTCGCAAGACCTGCTCAATCCGTGGGCCGCGCATCTGGCCAAACAGCTCTCGTCACTGGCGCCGGGCAACCTTCGCTATTCGTTCTTCTGCAACAGCGGCACGGAAGCTGTGGAAGGCGCTATCAAACTGGCTCGCCTCGCCACGGGCAAGAGCGAGATTATTTCAACGAAAAACGCCTATCACGGAGTGAGCATGGGTGCACTCTCAGCTACCGGCCGCGACGTTTTCCGCAAGCCGTTTGAGCCCCTGCTCAATGGTTTCACCCATGTCCAGTTCGGCGATATCAAGGCTCTGGAAGCGGCGATTGACAAGAACACTGCCGCGGTCATTCTCGAGCCCATTCAAGGCGAAGGCGGTATCAATGTCCCGCCGCCTGGCTACCTGCGCAAAGTGCGCCAGCTGACCAAGAAAAAAGGCGTGCTCCTGATTCTCGACGAAGTGCAAACAGGCATGGGAAGAACAGGGCGAATGTTCGCCTGCGAACACGAAGGCGTGGTGCCAGATATCCTTTGCCTGGCCAAGGCTCTGGGCGGCGGCGTCATGCCGATCGGTTGCTTCATGGCAACGCCGAAAATCTGGAAGGCTCTCGAGCCCAACCCCAGTATTCACAATTCCACATTCGGCGGCAATCCGCTGGCCTGCACGGCCGCTTCTGCCTGCATCGAGACTTTGCTGGAAGAGCACCTTCCCGCCCGCGCAGCTGTCATGGGCAATCACTTCATGCGCAAACTCAAAGACTTGCTCGAGAACTATGGACAATATCTCAGCGATGTTCGCGGCAAGGGACTTCTCATCGGCCTCGAGTTCAGCAGCAAAGAATGTCGCGAAGAAGTGCAGGCTGAGCTTTTCCATCGAGGCGTCCTGGTCGCGGGCACCATGAACTCCAACCGCACCATTCGCATTGAGCCGCCGCTCATCATCACCGAATCACAGATCAACTTCATGATAAACACTCTGGATTCCATCCTGGCGGAGCGCGCCGAAAAGGACGCCCGCAAAGACAAAAAGAAGAAAAAGAGGAAATAATGCCAGCAGAACCAGCCAGCATACTCGCACACCAGTTGCGCCGCCTGGCCGTCGCCGCCGAAGGCTCCGACAGCCAGAAAATAGCCGACAGCATCTACCAGTTGCTGCAAATGGATCGCGAGGCAAAGCTGGCTACCTCGGCTCCACCTTCTGAGCCCTCACCCTTGCGCCGCATCGGACGCCAGCGCGTGAAAACGGTGCAGGGACTCTGAACCGGTCGAAACCGCCTGAACCATTCCATCTCAGCCCTGGGTCCAGACAATTAGCTGGGACCCCTGTCAGTATGTTTTGTCCGGCCCAGACATTTTTGTAAAACTTGGGCGATGAGGGATTTGAACCCCCGACCTTCACGGTGTGATCGTGCTGCGCTACCGCTGCGCTAATCGCCCATACCGGGTAATGGACGATTGTACTACACCCAGCCCCGGTCAGAACGCCTCAGTAAACATAAATGGCAGACCACTCACTCAGGAAAGCGGACCCACCGCCGACTCGACTGCCGACAGAAGCTCGCCTGACTGAATCAGCTTTTCGGCCTCGGCTATGTCCTTGTGCAGTTCCCGGTCTTCGTCCAGGTGGCGAATATGTTTTCTGGCCAACTTGTGCGCTGCCAGGACACCGGGGCCCGGAAGAAGAGTCTCGTGCCTGTCGCCACCGCAAGTGGTGCCGCTGCACATGCGGAAATCCAGCCCTTGAGCAGCCAGGAGAAACTCTATGGACAGCACGCGGCGCAGGTTGTGGAGAATCATGCGCGCCTTGCGCCCGGCAATCGCTCCCATGGAGACATGATCTTCCTGATTGGCCGAGGTCGGGATAGAATCGACCGAGGCCGGATGAGCCAGGCTCTTATTCTCGGAAACAAGTGCCGCCGCCGTATATTGAGCGATCATGAAACCGGAATTGAGACCGCCAACGGAAGTGAGAAAAGCAGGCAGCCCGTTTGAAAGAGCCGGATTGACAAGCCGCTCACAGCGGCGCTCCGAGATATTGGCCAGCTCCGAAAGGGCAATGGCAAGGTAATCCAGAACAAGCGCCAGCGGCTGCCCGTGGAAGTTCCCGCCATAGAAAATGGCATCCTCGAAAACAAGCGGATTGTCGGTGGCGGAATTGACTTCGATTTCCAGCACTTCGCGCGCGTGCCGGAGAGCCTGCCTGGATGCGCCGTGCACTTGAGGCATGCAACGCAGGGAGTAAGCATCCTGCACCATGGGGCAGCCGGCATGGCTTGCCACAATGGCGCTGCCCTTGAGCAGAGCGCGCAGATTGGCAGCCGAGACTATTTGCCCGGGATGAGGACGGATAGCGTGAATCTTGTCGATGAAAGCCCGCTCCGAGCCAAGCTGCGCTTCAAGGGACATGGCTCCCACCACGTCAGCTACTTTTACCAGGCGCTCCGCTTCAAGCAAAATGAGGGTTCCCAGCGACGCCATCACTTGCGTGCCATTAGTCAGCGCCAGACCTTCTTTGGCTTCCAGGACGACCGGGCTCAAGCCGGAGAGCCGGAGAGCCTCGCTCCCAGGCATCCACTTGCCTTGAAACTCTGCCTCCCCCTCACCGATGAGAACCAGCGCCAGATGGGCAAGCGGTGCCAGATCGCCACTTGCCCCGAGCGAGCCCTGTTCGGGAACACGCGGATGAACCCCTTTTTCGAGACAGGCGAGCAAAAGATTGACAACATCGGGGCGAACACCGGAAAATCCCTTAGCAAGAGCATTGGCTCTCAGAAGCAGGATTGCGCGCACGACCGGGATATCGAACGGCGCGCCAACGCCTGAGGCATGGCTGACAAGCAAGTTGCGCTGCAGCTGGCGGCAGTCGGCCGGCTTGATCGCAATGTCCTTGAACTTGCCAAAGCCCGTCGTCACGCCATAGATTGGCTGCCCCGTAAGGACAAGATCTTCGATAACTTTGCGGCTGGCTCGAATCTGGCACAGGGCTCCCCCGGTCAGCTCGACAGTCCTCCCTCGACAGGCCACCTGCTCGATATCTTCGAGCCGCAGGCTGTTTCCATCGATAAGAAGAGGCTCGCCGGACAGGACATCGCTTTTGTTAATCTGGGGTGTAAGCATTGGGGAAATTTCAGTCCTCCGGAAGGGCGCCGACAGGTCAGTGCAAAAGTACCTCACGGCTACTAAAGATAGCGTGAAGAGAGCTTTCTTGTTGCCAGGTCCTCATGGAAGCTAAATGTTGTGAAAATGTTTGTTCCTGCTAACAGCTCTTGAAAACTTTCTATCTTCAGGTGCCTCGAGCGGAACAAAGATTTATGATCGCCGTCTTATCTATTTGGTACAGAAGGCGCGCTCAGGGCAATTTTCTTTTATCACATGCCTAAACCCAAAGAAAGCTCAGGGGTTTTAAACCAGGCTCAGCTGGGGAAATTCAGGGCCCGGGCGTAAAGAATGACATGGTAAGATGGCAAACAGCCAGCCATGTTCTAGCGAAACCGAGTCACAGACAATGTTTTTTTCGACAGAACACATCTTAAGACGTGATGGTCGGGGCACCGGCAGGGTGCTGGTTCAGCCGTCTTCAGTGAGGCAGATAGCTCTGTCGTTTTTTCTGTGCCTGACTCTGTGGGCGCCAGGGGCGACGGCAGCCTCAATCAGCCAGACTGATCCCGGCTTGATCAAGCTGGAGAACAAGTTCTTCCAGCATGATTACGGCAAGGACGATGTAGAGTCTCGTCTTGAGAGACTGGAAAAACTGATCTTCGGCGAGTCCAAGAGCGGGTCCAGCCAGAGTCGGCTCCAGAACCTCCTCTCATCTGTGCCTAACTTAAATCAATCGGCAGCAGAAGACGAGGGCACAACTGGAAGCGACAGCTCGCAGGCATCTTCTGCCGGCGAAGAATCGAATACTCCGTCTGCTGCCCCTTCCCAGAAGACTGCATCCCCGAAAGCTACACCTGCTCCCACAGCAGAAAATCAGCGCGATCTGCCAGGCAGCGGGCAATATCCAGCCGTGTCGGCCATTGAAAGAAAGCTGCTCGGCAAAGACTATGCCGGTGAGGCCGTGGGCAAACGCATCGAGCGGCTCGAACTGAAAGCATTCGGCAAGCCGAACACTGTCGATGATTTGAGCGAGCGAGTCGATCGCTTGAAACTGGCCACGGGAGTCGACCCGACCAAGCAGGCTCCGCCTGGCAGCGACTGGGCTGATGATGATGAGACCATGGGCAACGAGCTGACATACACTCCTGAGCCGCAGCCTTATACGAGCCAGCCGGGCGAGGACGGAAGGTCCTTCAGCGGCAAAGATTTGCGCCAGGACATGCAGCAAGCATTCGGGCGCCCAGCCACCACCGGCGGTGGATACTATGCAGCCGGCGGCAGCTACGGTATGGGCGGGGCACCACGCTCCTCACAAGGATACCAGTCCGGCGGATCATACGGCTTAAGTCCTACCAACGGGCGCACGCCATCAGCGAACAGCCCGCCGGAGCCGGCACCAGATATGGTGCAACGCACAGCGTCGACTCCTCCGCCTGCCGCGATGGGACTCAGCCAGGAAGTCGCTCTGCTGGAAAACGAAATCTTCCGCAAGACATTCGCCGGCGAGACCATTCCCATTCGGCTGAACAGGCTGGAGTCCACTGTTTTCCCCGGACAGAAGCCTTCGGTAGATATGGCTCTTCCCGATCGCGTCAGGCGCCTTGTCACAGCCGTCCCGATTTCCACTCCGGCAGGCAAGCGAGCTATTGCCCAACGGCCAGCGGATCCTGACATGATGGATCTTGATGATGCCGATCCCCTCGGCACATCAGTACCCCGCCCAGCGCCACCGCGAGCCGCCGGCGGGCTTTCGCGCATCATGAACGGTCTAGGCAACCTGATCACAGGGGGCGGCTATACCGGCGGTTATCCCTCAGGCGCCAATTTGATCACGGACCCGCAAACTGGGCTGCTTTACGATCGCTTTTCCGGCAGTCTCATCGATCCGGTAACCGGCGTCGTTGTCGGTCAGCGAACGACAGCCGCACCCGGAGCGCCTATGATGATGGGCGGTTACGGCAGCGGAT
>JAHFBI010000014.1:29755-31993 GCA_023250095.1 Candidatus Melainabacteria bacterium | reverse complement strand
TAAATGTATCCCAGACAAGATTCATCGAGGCAGGCAAAACTAGCCCTTGCCTGCGAAAGTTCGCTCTGGAGGTTCTTGAGCAAAGTCTTGTCAGCAGTTGTCGGCGGAGTAAATATCTCTTGCAAATCAGCCGGCAAAGATGCCTGCACGGACTCAAAAAGGACTTGCAAAAGCTCAAAGACATCTCCTGCGGGCAGATGCAAGAGACTGGCTGGCGGGCTTGGCGCACCGGACGAGATGCCATAAAGCTTGTGGAGATTGCCGCTTAACTCCAGCTGTTGGAGGGCGCTCAGAAGAAGAAGGAGCAAGAGATCTTGCCTCTCTTGCAGGCGCAGAGCCTGTTGAATGGAGCCCTGAGATGACGCAGGAGTTGAGGCAGCTGGCTCCTGCTCCGGAAATCCATCCCTGCCGTGATCCGCGCGCCTGGAATTGAAAATCAGACGTGCGCGCGTAATATTTTTTTTCAGGGCAGCCAGGCTTGTCTTCAGATCTTGAAGGTCTCTTGCGCTGCCAGCCCTTGTTATAGCCCCTGTCATTTTTCCTCTCCCTGGCTCAGGTAGCTTAGCACAGACAACTTTTCGCTCAGGCGGTATAGGCTCCAGTCTTTCTGTGGCACATTGGGATTGAGGTCCCGTTGTCCGAGGGACGTGAGTGCCTTGTATAGATCCCAGAATGAGTCTGATAAAGAATTGAAAGCGCTAAGAGAACTGGCCCGCCAGAGTCCGTCTTTTCTTATGGGAATCATCTTCGCTTGCCTGCTCAACTGCCTGCAACAGTCCCGAGCTTCCGAGATCCAGACGCCTGAGCGCTCTTGCATCGGCTCTACCGGTCAGCGCGTCGTCCACGCGGCACCAGCGGGAGCCAAATTGTGGATTGTGCCGGCAGTCACAGCAGCGGGCTCCTGCCTGGTCTCGGTTCGCAATGCAGAGGGGCAGCCTTTGCCCGGGGTCTCAGTGCTGGTAAACGATGTGCCTTTCGACACCGATGAGAGCGGCAGGGCAAACCTGAAGATCCCCAACGCCGGAGCGGTGTCGTTTTCCCTGCTGACACTCGACAGCCAGCCGCCAGCAAAATTGAACTACACTCTGTCGGAACATGACCTTTTGGTATTCGATCCCGATTCTGCTCCCTTCTTTGCCAAGCTCACAAATTTGCTCCCGGAAAAGACTTGGGGACCCCGCATCGCCTATGCGCCACTCTTGCTTGCTTCCGGGGAAAACTTTGTCGTCATCGGGCGCAACTTTGCCGGCAACGGGCAAGGTGATCAGGTTTTTGTCGATGGACAGGAGGCTGAAGTCCTATCGTCCTCTGCTTGCGCCATTCTGGCGGTCGGTCCACCCAGGCTGGCAGCAGGACCGCTCAAAGAGCTATATGTTAATTGCAAAGGCCTGTCATCGAACATATTCGAAGTGGATGTTTGCCGCGGCGAACTCATCTTCTCTTCCCAGGAGCTCAAGGAAACGCATGAAGTGAGAGCAAAAGTGTCCCTTATCGGCACGAGCTTCCCTTCACTTGTCGAGCTAACAATTCTGTCTCCGGAAACTTTCAAAGTGTCTTTGCCTGGACAGGCACCGTTTGCCCGGAGAACAACTCTTGTGACGCCAGGCGGGGAGCAGAACTTCGTCGCTGTTCAGTTGTCCGCTGCCAGAAGTCGTGAAAGCGACTGGGCTGTGCGTCTCCTTGATGATGCTCCCGAGTTGACGGGCAACGATGAGGGTCTTGAAGGAGCCAGGCAGCGTTTTTTGCTACCCGACTTGAATCGGGCACAAATAATCAAGCTCAAGAGACGATTGATCACCCTGGAAGAACGTCTGGCTCAGGAGCGGCTGCGCCGCGATGCTTTGAGAGAAGATGGCGGCGAGAAAACTGAACTCGAGAGGCATGAGGCAGCCATCAGTGCTCTCTCCTTGCGTCAAGGCAGCCTCAATGCCATGCTGAATAGTCAGCGCGCCCTCTTCGAAGGCTGGGGCGGCAGCGAAGAAGAGTATTTGAAGACGCTCGATGATGCTGCCGGCGGTGCATATTACGTCTTAGAGAAATCAGTCCCCGAAACCGTCTTCTCCCCCGCCGGCGAAGTTGTCCAGAGTGCCACCTCCGGAGACACCCGGTCCGCCCGGGCAGGCGGGAAACCGTTGAGCCTGTTGCCCGAGCCGGCCATAAAGCTCTTACCACCCTTGTCTGCCGAGCTGTCTGCGCCACCTCCTGGCTCTTCTTCCAGCCCTGACCCCAGACTATTGT
>JAHFBI010000014.1:0-29745 GCA_023250095.1 Candidatus Melainabacteria bacterium | reverse complement strand
GACACCAGCAAACCCGCTTGCACGCTTGCCGGGCAGATGGACACAAATACAGCAATACCTGCCGCCAGCGATGCCAGCAGACCTCAAGCGCCTGCGGCTTCCGCTCTTGCCACCGGTAAAAATACCGCATTAAACGAGGCTAAAGCACAACGAGCAGACAAGTGCGCCAGAGCCGCCAGGCAAGAAGCAGCAAGAAGCCGCTCCAAAAACAATACCGCAAGGAATGCCTCAGGCAAGAAGCTAACGGACTCTCCCAAATCACCCCAGGGTACAGGCCAAGCTGGCAGGGCAAGTGCAAATCACAGACAACACAAGAGCTCCAATGCACGCACAAGCAATAGACGGCACAGGGCGAAATCGAGAGTGGCGCACCACCGGCAGTGAATCTTACCTGTCCAACCTAACGGCGCTTGGACGAAGACTTGCCGCGGGTTGACGGCAGGGAACGAGCTGGACGTTGCCCGAATGGTGGGAGCGACACCGGCTGTTTGCTGAGCGTCTCAAGGATAAGCTCAAGCGCCTTCTCCATTTGCCTGTCGCGCTGTGCCCTGTAATCGTGGGGAGCAATATCCACGTCGAAGTCGGGATCCGTACCATAGTTCTCCACGCTAAAGCCAACATCCGAAAACCAGAATGAGAACTCCGGCTGAGTGACAATTGTGCCATCGACCAACCGATGACGCGGCCAGATGCCGATGACACCACCCCAGGTGCGCTTGCCCACAAGGGGCCCGAGTTTGTAAAGTTTGAAGCAATGGCTGAAGATATCGCCGTCGGAGCCAGCGAACTGATTCGTCAGAGCCACCATGGGTCCGGCAACTGATTCGGGCGGGTAGGGTTGCGGGATTCCCCAGCGCGACACATCATAACCGACACGCCGGCGCAAAAGCTTCTCGAGCAAGAGGGGCGAGACGTGTCCGCCGCGATTATAGCGCACGTCCACGATCAGAGCCTCGCGGTTGATCTCCAGAAGATAACTGCGGTGGAATTCGGCAAAGCCGGCAGGACCCATGTCCGGGATGTGCAAATAGCCAACACGTCCGTCGCTGGACTCCAGCACGTATTTGCGATTCCCTTCCACCCACTGCCGGTAACGCAACGGTTTCTCGTCTTTCAGAGTCTGAACGGATATCAGTCGTCTGCCTCCGTCTTCGGCGAGAAGCTCCAGTGTGACGTTCTTGCCAGCGGCATTTACAAGAAGTTCCTCCGGTGAGCAGTCCTTATCGGTTCTGCGCCCGCACACGCCGACGATGACTTCTTTGGGGAGTATATTGAGCCCGGGCTCGGCCAGCGGCGAGTCGGCCTGCCGGTCCCAGGAATCCCCGCGCAGAATTTTGTCGATGCGCCAGCCGCCAGACCTCCTGTCGAAGGAAAGTTCGGCACCAAGGAAGCCGCGATAATACAGGCGCGGGCGGCGGTGATCTCCACCCATTTCATACGCATGCGAGGTTCCAAGCTCGCCCTGCATCTCCCAGATGAGGTCGGACAACTCAGTTCGTGCCTTTACTTTCTTGAGAAGGGGAAGGTATCGCTCCAGAACAAGATCCCAGTCGACTTTCGACATTGATTCGTCCCAGAAGTGCTCGCGCTGCAAACGCCAGGCTTCATGAAACATCTGTTCCCACTCCTTTGTTGGCTCGATCATGACACTGACCCGGCCAAGATCAATCCAGCCGCCCTTGCGCGAGATCTCGGCAGGCGGGACGGGGGGCGAATTCTCCGGAAGCTTGTCGAGAGCATCAATTACTCTCAATCTGTCTTTCAATCGGTAAACAAGAGTCCGGTGATCGCCTGAAAGCCGGATACCGCTCACACCGCGCAACACCTCAACTGAGCGTTGCTCGAGGAAATCGTATGCGACCAGAGAGCCAGTAAGGCTGTCTTCGTCGAACCAGTTGAAATCGCGCCGTATCGGCTGCGGCTTGAAAAGCGTAACCAGCACACGCCCTTTCACGGCAGCAATCTGGCGATAGATACCTTCGTCAACCGGGAAGCTCAGCAGACGATCGCCGATGCCGTCGAAGTCGATGCCGACGTTGCATGTTGTTGCGCCTTCACAGAGCCCCCCCTTGCCTTTATCCGGACTGGCAGAGTCTGCCTTCTTTTTGCTTTTGCTCGGGGAGAGACTCTTCGCTAAAACAGTCTCGCTGGAGGAGCTGCTATGACTGAGGTTCTGTCCCAAAGAGGTGGGGGCTGATTTGTCGGCTATGAAAGGCTTTGGTGCAGGCGTGAAAGGTGAAGGGATATCCTTGCGCAAAGTGACCAGGAATGGGCGAATAGCCGCCGGGAAGCTCAGGTCGAATTGCTGAGCGTCGTATACGGGAAAGAAGTCCCTGTTGGAAAGAAAATAAAGATATTTGCCCTCAGGATCGAAACAGGGCGAAAAGTCCTGGCGCACTGCCCGGGTAACGTCATGATGAACGGCATCTGCGACATTGTAGATGCGAATGATGGATGTATTGGCGAACTGCGACCAGCTGTAAGCCAGCCAGCGGCTGTCAGGCGACCAGGCAAGCCCGGCAATGCGATCGCCTGGAGCTCGGTCCAGACACGCCGTCCTCTTTTCCTGCCGGTCCACCAGCAAGAGTTCGTGGCGGTGGTTAGAGACAGCTATAAACCGTCCGCAAGGCGATGGGCTCAGCTCGATGGGACGGCCGATGTCCGATGTCGTGACGCTCTCAGGTGGAGCGCTTTGATCGTTTAGATGAATTTCCAGGCTCTGCTGCTGGTTTTTGTCGCTGACAACGACAAAGCATTTACCGTCTCCCAACCATTCACAGAGGCGATAACGTATACGGCTACCCTGCCCATGCTGGATGAACGATTCTTCCCAGTAGGGCATCGTAAAAGGCTGCCCGCGCGCGATCAAGGCCAGGCAATGCCCTTGCGGATGAGGCGCAAAATGCTCGAGACAATCGGCAGCACGGACAAATCTGCGCACTGCCTGCGTGGGCGATGACGGCGTGCGCACGTCAAGTCGAGTGTTCTCGCCCGAGGCTGGGTCGAGCAGATAGATTTCGGCCCCGGCCGTGTAAACGATGCGCTTGCCGTCGGCAGCAGGAAAGCGCACATAATATTTTGTTTGATGCGAAAGCTTTTTCAGATCGCTGCCGTCCTGGCGGCAAGAATAAATGTTGGCAATACCCTCGTGGTCAGAAAGAAAGTAAAGACGAGATTTGATCCACATGGGGCAGGCAATATTGCCCGGCAGAGAAAGCAAATTCTTGAATTTAGCTGCAAGCGACGGTGCGCTCCATATTTCCCCGGCTGTGCCGCCACGATAGCGCTTCCAGCGGGCCGGATCATTATTGTTGCGCCCGATCGCCACCTCGCCTCCGGCAGCCACGGCAATAGAGAGCCCATGCCCGAGAGAAAGTGGACGCGGAGTCGCCCCCGGAGTCAGCTCGTAAAGTTCCGTGTGCCGAAGAAAGGGTGAACGAGCATCACTCACCAGATAAATCTTCTGGCTATCAGGACTCCAGCCGGCAACAGCACATATTTCCGAGCCAAGAAAAGTCAGGCGCCCGGCCGAGCCGCCCTCAGATTTCATGCAGTATACTTCTGGATCGCCCTCTTCGCGCGCCACGAAAGCGATGGTGCTGCCGTCCGGTGACAGGCGCGGCGTCGAGCATTCGCTCACGCCGGCAGTCAGACGTCTGGCAACACCCCCCTGAGAGCTGACGGACCAGAGATCGTCTTCACTGACAAAAACGATCAAGTCGCCGGCAATACTCGGGAATCGGTAATAACCCTGTTCTTTCATTGCTTTACCTTCTGGTTTTTAAACTCACTATGGAAGCGCAAGACAAGGAGATGGCTCTCTCTGTCCAAGGGAAGCAGACTCTGGCGGCATTTCCTTGAGGAAAGTGTAAGACAATCTCAACTGAAAAAAATCCTTACCCGCTCACGAGGCCGGCGTAGCTGTAAGCAGCCTGGTGAGCCGGGCGGAAAGATCTTTCAAATGGAAAGGCTTGGCCAGAAAATCACTTGCTCCAGCTTCCAGTCCGGCAACTTTTGCAGCTGCGCCGTCTCTGCCGGTGAGCATGAGAATTGGCGTCAGCCCTCCGGACAGCCGATAATTCTTGCAGACATCCGGACCATCCATGCCCGGCAGATGCCAGTCGAGAACAACAACGTCGTACTGGCAAAACTGCAAATGCTCTAGAGCCTCGGGACCGCTGAATACCGTCTCCACAATGTGCTTTTCAAACACAAGCCAGTCTTTGAGACGTTCGGAAAGATCAGCATCGTCCTCCACAACTAATATCCTGGCCATGTCAACACTTCCCCTCGTCGTCAGTCACCACTCTTTTCCGTCCGGTCTCCTTGGCTATATATAGCCGTTTGTCAGCAATCTGCAAAAGATCGTGCACGTTGTCGGCGTCTTCCGGATAACTGACCATGCCGGCACTGAATGCCGTATAAAACGTCTCGCCATGGTCGCCTTGAAAGGGCGTGATTGAAAGCTCATCCAGAGCCCTGGTCAAGGCTCCCTTCATTGTATCCTTGGTTTCATGGCGAAAAGCAAGGATGAATTCTTCGCCTCCCCAGCGCCCTCTGAGATCCTCGACTCTAAAGCGCCTCTTGAGCAATTGCCCAAAATGGGAGAGAACCCTGTCTCCAGCTAGATGACCGTATGTGTCGTTGACCTTCTTGAAATGATCCACATCAAGCAGGCAGACGCAGAAGTTCAAGTTATAGCGCTGTGCTTCGGCCAGCAAGCTATTGAGCTGCTCCATGAAAGCCCGTCTGAGCAAGAGCCCGGTCAAAACGTCTTTGTCAGTCCGCTCTTTGAGCATGCGTGAACGCTCGAGACGCACTTTCACCCTGGTGAGGAGCTCGACATTGGCCACTGGTTTGGGCAGATAATCATCGCCGCCGGAATCAAAAGCGGAAATACGGGCATCGAGTCCTGTCTCTCCTGTCAGAAAGAGGATGGGCACGTCCTGCCAGCGCGGCGTAGAGCGCAGGAGCCGGCAAACATCAAAACCGCTGACGCCAGGCATGTTTACATCCAGAAGGATCAAGTCCGGAGAAAATTTCTCCATCATTTCCTCGATAAGCTGCGGATCGGCAATAGAGCGCACGAGCATACCTTCGGACCCGAGAGTAAAGCTAATGAGCGAGGAGAAGTCATCATCATCATCGACGATGAGGACTCGCGACCGCCCGCCTTCCCTCACTCCGATTAGATAATGCATGGCTTTGTGCAAAGCCGTGTCGTCGAGCGGCTTTACCAGATAGACGGAGGCGCCGGCATGGGTGGCGGCAATGCGATCTTCCGGCTGGCTGCTGGCAAGAATAAAACCAAGGGGCAGATTCTCGTAACCAGCCAGTCCGCGCAGCTCCCTGGCCAGCTGGCAGGGATTGTGCTTGCCCTCCATGGACATGTCGATGAGAGCAGCATCCAGAGGCAACTTCCTCGCCTTTTCCAGAGCCTCGCTCTCCGAGCCTGCCAGTATTATCTCTACCGGCAGAGCGCTGGCGCTGCCGTTGACTGGCGGCGGCAGGTCGTCCTGGCAGACCACAAGCACGCGAGCCCGGGCAATATCGCTGGCCCTGAGGTTCTCGAACCGCCTTTCTCCCCGCGGTCCAGACAGTCCTTGTCTGGACACAGAGTCCGCTTCAGACGACGCCACCTGCATTGCCGCTTCAATCAAGAGCCATTCATCTTCCAGGCTGACAGTCTTGCCGGAGCGGACAGCATCAAGAGATCTTTCAATCTGGGCAGCGGCATTGCCGATGGGCTCGAAGCCGGAGGAGGCGGCGGTTCCCTTGAGATTGTGCGCTAGCCGTCTGGCTTCGCACAGCAAGGTCTGATTGTCCGGATTGGCATGTGCTTGCCGCACCGCCTCCGTCAGGGCATCCAGGCGCTGGGGCAATACCTTGATATATTTTTCTTTCAGTGCAGCCAGAGTGTCTTCCAGCCCGGAGGGCATCTGGGGCCGAGTGTCTGTTTCTGGTATGGCCAAGGCTGTAAAGGCTGCCTCCTGTACCTTGCCGTTGCCAGGAAAGAGGCTTTCGACCTGAACACCAAAAAGAGAAGGCTTCAAGGGCCTGTGCACGACCAGTCCCACGCCAAATTCTTTTGTGAGCTTCTGGTACAGCTCCGCTTCTTTCCATGTATTGGATATGTAGACAATCTTTATATCATTGCTCACCTGCCGGAGGCGCACAATCCAGCCAATGCCGTCAATATCCTTCAGCTGTTCGCCGAGAATGACCGCGTCCAGGCTGTTCTGGCCCACTATCTCCAGGGCTTCTTTGCCGACACAACAATGCGTTATCTTATGTCCCCTGCTTTCCAGCAAAGGCGCGACCATTCTGTTGAGGTTTCCGTCCTCGTCGAGAATAAGGAAGGATTTGCCCATTGCCAACCTGACCGATTGTGATCAAATCCACTATACCCACCTGCCAGGCAAGACAACCAGTTCTCCAAACCAGCACGGGTGTTTCCTGAGGCAGCCATCTAGAAGCCGAGCTAATCTGGCTTATCAAACCTTGGCCGCTGCACGGTCAAATGTGATGGCGTGCTTTTCCATGCGAGCAAAAGCTTCTTTCAAGCGCTCTTTACCCGTGCACAAAGAAACGCGGAACCAGCCCTCGCCGGAAGGACCGTAGGCCGTGCCCGGCGGCACAACAATGCCAGCTGTGTCCAGCATCAGATTGCTGAACTGGCTTGAGCTCATGCCGGCCGGTACAGGCAACCACATGTAGAATGTGGCTTTGTTGGGCTTCACGTGCCAGCCAAGCTTGTCCAGGGCTTCCACTGCCACATCGCGCCTTTCGGTATAGAGAGCATTGCACTCGTCGATATGTGTGCGCGGACCGTTGAAGGCAGCAATTGCTGCCATCTGAATAGCTTTGAACACATCCGTGTCGATATTGCTCTTCAACTGGGCAAGCGCTTTCACCGGCTGGCTGTTGCCGATGGCAAAGCCGATGCGCCAGCCGGTCATGTTGTAAGTCTTGGACAGGCTGTGCAATTCGATGGCCACATCTCTGGCTTTAGGCACTTCAAAGACAGAATGTGCCTTGTAGCCGTCAAAAGTCATTTCGGAATAGGCCAGATCATGAACGAGGAGAATATCGTGCTTTGCCGCGTACGCAACCGCCCTCTCCAGGAAAGACAGATCACAAACAGCTGCTGTCGGGTTATTTGGATAGTTGAGAAACATTATTTTGGCTTTGAGCGCCACAGCCTGTGGAATGTCCTCGAAAACCGGCAGAAAGTCGTTGCTCGCCCCAAGAGGCATGTGGTGCGGTGTGCCGCCGGCAAGAATAGTAGAAGTGCCGTAGACCGGATAGCCAGGGTCAGGGATCAGAGCCACATCGCCTGGATCGACATAAGCGGCGATGATATTGTGGATGCCTTCTTTCGAGCCAATCAAGGATGTGATCTCATTGTCCAGATCGATGTCGATGCCGAAGCGATTGTGGCACCATTTTGCTGCTTCCAGCCGATATTCTCTGGTACCGCCGAAAGGCGGGTATTTGTAGTTGACCGGTTGATCGAGTGCTTGATGCATGGCCTCGACGATATGTCTTGGAGTGGGCTGGTCGGGGTCGCCAATTCCCAGATCGATAACGTCCACGCCTCGAGCAATTGCCGCCTGGCGTTTCTTGCCTATCTCGGCAAAAACATAAGGAGGGATGGACTTCAGTCTTTTGGAAACTTCCATGGGCATATCTCCGGATGGTCGACCGGAGTTGGTCCGGTGCCAGACGACATTACCACAGCTCAGACGGAAATGACGCCAGCTGCGGCTTTGAGGTTAACTTAACGACAAATTTTCTCTCTTCAACCATCATCATGAGAGTCTTTTCAAGATTAACTCGCGTCCGGCATATCTTGCTTCCTTTCATCAGCTCCCTCTGGCGCCGTCTTTTCCTGGCAGACAACTGTCTTCCCAGCAGAGCTGCTTCCTTAGAGCAGCTTCCTTGATTTGTGCCTGACAATTGACGATGATTCTCATTCAGTGTGTCAGCTGGCAGATCACATACGCACGCAGAAAATCCGCCACCCTTTTGTCGGGGCACAAGTGAAAACTCCCCTTTTATCAACCAGTCCAGCCGACTCGGCGTCCAGTCCGGACCCAGTCGGCGCCGGGAAAGGCGGGGGCAAAGGCATCTTGCAAGAGATCCTGCCTTTTGCTCTTGTATTTCTCAGCGGCTGCCTGATGTTCTTCCTTGATCTCGGTAGCTATCCGCTCTTTAATCCCGACGAAGCTCTCTACGCCGAACCGGCGCGCGAGATGCTGGAAACAGGTCAGTATGTGACGACCCTGCTCAACTATGTTGTTCGGTTCACCAAGCCGCCTCTGGTCATTTGGGCTATGGCGCTTTCATACAAGGTCTTTGGCGTCAACGAATTTGCAGCACGTTTTTTTGGTGCCGCCTCGGGAGCCATTCTTCTGGCTGGCACTTACTGGTTCCTGAGGAGGTACGCCGGGAAGAAACCGGCAGCTCTCGGCGCTCTCACGCTGGCTACAGCACCATTATTTGTCGGCGTGGCCAGGGAAGCCATCACGGACATGCCGCTTGCCCTGTTTCTGTCCGGCAGCCTCATGAGCTTCTATCATGCTTTTGAAGAAAAGTCTTCTTCCTGGCGCTTCCTCGGTTATGTCCTGATCGGGCTGGCTGTCATGACCAAAGGACCGGTCGGACTTGTCCTGCCTGTGGCAATAATGAGCTTATTTTATGTCTTGCGGGGCCAACTGCCTGCTGCAGCAACTTTTTTCCGCCCGCTGATCGGGTTGTTCATAGTTGCCCTCATCGCAATACCCTGGTTCGCTCTGGAAATTTATGTGACCGGAGGGGCTTATTACAACGAATTTATTGTGCGGGAGAACTTTCAGCGTTTCACCAGCGTCGTCGACCATAAGGGAGCCTGGTGGTATCACGTTGCCGCCATGCTCGGGGGCTTTTTCCCCTGGTCGGTTTTCTTGCCTCTGGCTTTTGTGAGATTAGTCGGACTTTGCCAAACGCAAACTGGACCTCACACAGGCGGTGGCACAATAAATCCGGCATCATCTGGAGCATCGGCTCCTGAGGGCGAAAAATTCAAACTCGTCTGCCGCGCCAAAACTCTTTGCGCCAGGCTCCCTCTGTTCAGACAGCTTTCCCCTGTAGAAAGTCTTTTTCTCTTTGCTGCCGTATGGTCCCTGACTGTTCTTTTGTTCTTCAGCGCCAGTGTCTCCAAACTCATTCCCTACACGTTACCGGCTTTTCCGGCTCTGGCCATACTTGTCGCCCTGGCAGCTCAAGAAGCAGCCCAGTCGGCAACAAGCCGTCGGCTGGCTTTGCCCTTTTTTCTCCTGGTTTTGATTTATGGCGGTGCCTGGCTGGGGCTGCCGGTGGCATTGTCCAGGCTGCGCGAGGCTCCGTGGGGTCTGGAAGAGCTGCTTAAGAGCTGGCTTGCCATCCAGCTTGTGACTGTTTCTTTGGGCCTTCTTTGCGTCAACTTGAAACGGCAACAACTGGCCGTAGCCCTTTTTGCCGCTCTGACCCTTGTCTTCAGCCTTTATTTTGGCGGCCGCGCCCTGCCCATCCTCTCTGCTGAATGGGAAGGACCGCTGCCGTTGTTATGCAGGTATGCCAGCGTCTCGGACTGGCCAATCCTCGTTTTCGACATGCGCAAACCGTCCGTTCCATTTTACACAGGCAGACAAGCGATCCTGCCAGGCGACCGCCTTGACCTTGAAAAGCGGCTGTCGAACCTTAACAAGGCTTATATCCTCAGTCGCAGCCGTGACCGGCAATATCTTGAATCTTTGCCTGGTTGCCGCACTGTAGCTGAGAAAGGCAAATTCATCCTTGTGTGCCTCAACCGGCAAGGGCAAGCAAAGCACCAAATCCAGTGAAACGTTGTCCTCAAGCGCCTGTCATTGCCAACAGCGCTAAAGAGCTGCTCTGGGCAACTGCCTGGAGTTTGCTTTTTTGTAGATCCTTGCCAGATTGCACCCCCCTACACCCACCTGGCAACCAGGAAGTGCCAGGGACGCAATTGTTGGACAGGCAACGTCCTTGCCGTCCCCTGGATTAGAGCCATATAGGTTTCATTTGATTGATATTAGTTCCTGCTTTGTTGACTACCTCTGCCCTTTGTGGAAAGCTAGGCTGACCTGACGGTCCAAGGAAAATCCGCGCCACTTGCCGGCTCAGGCGCCAGGAAGGAGGGTTTGTGCACTGTCTGACTGGAAAGTCGGCAAACTTTCCGGAGCAGGGGATGATATGGAGATAGTGGGTCCACAAGCCAGCCAAAATTAGGTATCCAACCGGTTCATTTGCAAAATATGACTCAGAAGCAAAGTTCATGCAGCCCTACTTTTGTATCAGTCTGTGATTTGAGCTCGTTGCTTGAGCCGGTCAGAGAAGACCTCGATCTTGTAGAGCAGTGGCTGAATTCCAATCTCGTCGACGACAGCCCCTTCATTGCCGAATTGCTGGGACAAGTTTTCCAAGCTGGCGGCAAGCGCATCAGACCCGCGCTCGTTTTGCTGGCTGCCAGAGCAACTGCTGCGGTGCCTGGCTCTCTCACGAGCTTGCAAACAATTCTGGCCGTCCTGACGGAACTCATCCATACGGCAAGCCTTGTGCATGATGACGTCATTGATGCTGCCTCGCTCAGGCGCGGGCAAGAGACAGTCAATCGCAAGTGGAGCGACAAACTTGCTGTTTTGATCGGCGACCTCTTGTTTGCCCAGGCGTCCGTTTGCCTGGCCAAGCTGTCCAACCCACCAATCGTGGGCATTTACGGGCAGGTGCTCGGCGATCTCTGTGCTGGCGAAATACGGCAGATGCGCCAGCAGTTCGTCTTAGCCGTGGATTGGGACAGTTACATCCAGAAGTCCATCTGGAAAACGGCTTCTCTGTTTGCAGCTGGCTGTGAGAGCGCGGCAATCTTGAACGGTTGCCCGGGCACCGCCCACGCCGCTCTCAAAGAATATGGACTGAAGCTGGGAATCTGTTTTCAGATTGTCGATGATTTGCTGGATTTCACCGGCAACAGCCACACCCTTGGGAAATCCGCCGGCAGCGATCTGGCGCAGGGGCTCATAACGGCGCCGGCTCTTTTTGTCCTTCAACGGCAGGATGCGCCAGCGGCAGCTCTGAAAAAATTACTCCAGACAAGGGCTGTAATGAGCCCTGAAGGACTGACGCAAGCCCTGTCCATCGTCTCCAACGGCGGCGGCATCGAAGCCACAGTGGAACTTGCCGGACAATACGCCGCAGAAGCCAGGGAAGCACTCAGGCCGCTCACCCCTTCGCTATATCGGGATACCCTGGAGTCCCTGTCCGACTGGTTGCTGACAAGGACTAAGTAACAACAAGATGTCTCCGGTTTTAAATCCTTCAGGGACACCCGGCTATTTGCCCATTAGCATCAAAGTGAGCGGCTGCCCAGTGCTGGTTCTGGGCGGTGGGCGTGCAGCTTTGTCTCAGGTCAGGCTTTTGACTGATTTCGGAGCGCGCGTCGATGTTATTGCACCGCAGGTGGTGTCGGAGCTGATGGAACTTGCCGTGACTCACGGGCACAGGGTCTCCATTCAGCAGCGTCCGTTGTCCAGATCCGATGAGGAGTCGATTGCCCGTCGGCAATATATGCTGGTTCTTGCCTGCACGGGCGATTCCGAGCAAGATAAGCATATTGCCCGACTAGCCTCCGAGTCAGGCGTGCTGGTGAGCCTGCCCGAGAATCTGGAAGTCGCTTCACCTGCATCCTTCATCGTGCCAGCAATCCGCAAGCGCGGACACGTCAAAATTGCCGTCTCCACCGATGGGCTGAGTGCGGCTCTGTCCAGGGCTTTGCTTGAGCGCATCGAAACTTCTCTGGGCAGCAAAATTGATAAATATGTGTTATTCCTTGAGGCATTGCGCGAAAGACTCTTAAAATTGGATACCGAGTTGAAAGGCAAGAATGACGAGAGTCGGCAACAGATCCTCCGGCGCTTGTCCGAATCCGAAGAGTTGAATCTCGCCTTTCAGCGCGAGAATTTTGAGGAAGCTCTTCAACTCCTGGAGAGGGTCATCGCTGAAGTGAAGGAAACAAGCACTATTTGAGCTTTTGAGGCAGCAGTCCCCATGGCGCAGGCGGCATCTGGAAAAAAACTCTGGCCGAAGATCTTCGTCCGACCTCGCCTTTCTGTTTTTGCTTCCGTCAGGCTGGCTGTAGGTTTGCTGGTTACCCTGGCAGCGACCATTCTCCTTGGCGCCTGGTGCCCGCAGATCTCCCAGGGTGGGGCTCAAAAGGTGTCGGAGATGTTCGGGGAAGCAACTGCCAGACAGCTCATCGGTCTGGGAGTTGCCGACATTTTTCACAGCCCTTTCTTTCTTGCTTTGATCTCCCTTCTGACACTCAATATGATTGCCTGCAGTGCTCAGCGTGTCTTTCCCAAAGTGCGCTCTCTGAAGGCGCCCATGGTATTTCTTTCTCCCCAAGAAATTGCCCGGCTGCCCATCTGCTTGACCGTTGAAGAGCGCCTGAACGGAGACAAGGTGCTGGAGAGCCTGGCTGCCAGGCTCAGAGGGCTAGGATATTGTGTCAGACTTCAAGGAGATTCCCTGACTGCCGAGGCAGGCAAAATCGGGCGCCTGGCCCCGACTGTGACACACATCGGTCTGCTGAGCCTTCTTCTGGGTGTGACCATCACCTCCTGGACCGGATTCAGCGGATTCCAGCCAGTTGTCTGCGGAGAGTCGCTGAGTTTCGCCCGTTCGGAGCACAGCCAGTTGTGGATTGGCAAACTACCCGACTGGCGAGTACGGGTTGACGACACCCGGCGCGAGGACTATGAAAGCGGCGACGTAAAACAGTGGTACAGCAGTCTGTCCATTCTCGACGCAGACGGTCATGTCTTGAAGACACAAGAAATTTCGGTCAACAACCCGCTTTCTTATGCCGGCGTCGACATATATCAATCGAGCTGGGGGCTCGACCAGCTGGTACTTTCTTTTAACGGGCACAAGCTGTCTTTGCCCTTGCAAGCGATGGGCAAGCTGCATGCCGCCTTTCTCCCCCTGGAGGGAAAAATGGCCTTGATCTTCTCTGTGCGCGATCAAAACCAGCCCGTACGCATCTTCGCCAAGATTCCCGAATGGAATAGCCCACGCCTTCTCAGCCAGCTACGGCGCGGTCAGTCCGTCAGACTGGGCAGCGTGGAAGTTGGACTGGAGAAGTTGCTCCCTGTGACCGGCTTGCAATATAAATCAGATCCTGGACTGCCGATAACTTATATAGCTTTTGCTTTCATTTGTCTGGGCGTGGTACTGGCGGCCATTCCCCACCGGCAGGTCTGGGCCGGACTCGGGGCTGGGGTTGCAGGAGGCCGTATCCTGGCTGCTGGCGGCGTCTCACGCAAAGCAAAAGGGCCCTTTGAGCGCAAGCTCGCGCAGGTTGTCGATGGACTGCGCCGGCAGCAGGCTCCGGTGCCACAGGGGGTGAACGCGCCGGCAGGTTCGGCTTCCATAGTAAATGTAGAGAATCCAGCCAGTGAAGGGATGATACTTAAAGAGGAAGGAAATGTCCGATCTTCAGCTTGCGTTAACTAATGCCGCCGGCATCTCGTCGGTAGCTTCATTCTGGGTTTTTGTCGGCTCCGGTGCCACAAAGCGCTTTCAGGATTTGCTCATCAAGGTGGGGCTATGCATCCTTGTTGTCGGCTTCATGGCTCTGACAATAGCTATTGTCGCGCGCGGCATCGAGTCCGGACGTTTCCCGCTCTCAAATTTGTATGAGTCCCTGCTGTGGTTTGCCTGGGGCATAATGGGCTCTTATTTGTTTTTCTGCCGCTCTTATGAAATCCGGCATCTGGGCTGGCTGGCCAGCCTGGCGGCAGCCACTTTCTTCCTTTACGGCAGCTGGCTGCCTGCCGGGCAGCACGAAATCAAGCCGCTCGTGCCGGCTCTGGTCAGCTACTGGCGGCAGATTCATGTTCCGCCGCTCATCGTCGCCTATGCCATGTTCTTTCTGTCTGGGCTCAGCGCTTTTGTGCAGCTTTTCCAGTCGGGACGGATCAAGTCCGTGCTCTTTTCTGCTTCAGGTCTTCTCTTAGCAATTTGTGCCATTGGTCTGGGAACATTCACCAGCTGTGAGACGCACATATTGCAATGGCTTTTTATGGGCGGAGGACTGGTTGGAGTAACCGCCGGCTGGCTTGCTCTTTGCAGTGTCAATGCAAAGAAGATCAATGAAAAACGAGCCGAGCTTTACGATGAGGTGGAGTATCGCTCCATTGCTGTCGGCTTCCCCCTTCTAACTATCGGCATCATCACAGGCGGGCTCTGGGCAAACCATGCCTGGGGCAGTTATTGGTCCTGGGATCCGAAAGAATCGATGGCACTTGTAACCTGGCTTGGCTATGCCGCTTACATTCACTTGCGTATCCACAGAGAACTTTCTGCGGAGAAGCTGTCTCTGGTAGCAATTGCCGGCATGCTACTCACCTTGCTCACTTATCTGGGCTTCAATTCCCTGGGATTTGGCGGATTGCACAGCTACGGGCGCTTTAAAGACGGTGCCTGGCGAAGAGAGCCCAACCAGATGGAACTGTTAAGTTCACAGAAACTACACATTGAAGTCGCAGAATTGTACCAGGTGCAGTCACTGGAACTTAGCTGAGATATTACATGTACAAAAACTAGGGTTAACCTCATTCCAACATCCAGGTTGGAACATTTTAATAGTAAGGGCGTCGATCAACTCATACAAAAGGAACATCGCCTGAGTAATTGGTGATGTTGCTTCGCTGTCTGAACACAAAGCTGGTCCCCGGTGACAAATACGAAAGGCGGCTTAAGCCGTTAGGTGCTATGCCAAGAAGTTATTCCTCAGCTCTCGAAGACATCAGCCTCGATGATTTCATGCCAGGATTTCCCACTCTCGGGCCATCCGAGGCAGTTTGCGCCGATGATGGCGAGGTCTTGGAAGATGAGTCCGGCGCCGAACTCACACCATCCCAACTCAGACGGGAGTTGAGAGGCGAGGATTCTGTGCAGCTCTATCTGCGCGCTATCGGACGTATCAAACTTCTGACAGCGTCGGAGGAAATCGAGCTGGCCAGACGTATCGGTAACGGCGATCAGCTGGCCAAAAAGAGGCTCGTGCAATCCAACTTGCGTCTTGTCGTGAGCGTGGCCAAAAAATATCAAGGTCGCGGTCTGCCTTTCCTGGACCTCATTCAGGAGGGCAACATGGGTCTGATTCGTGCTGCTGAGAAATTCGATCCCGAGCGTGGCTACAAGTTCTCAACTTATGCCACCTGGTGGATCCGTCAGGGCATTACTCGTGCTCTGGCCGACAAATCCAGGACGATTCGCGTACCTGTGCACATGGTTGAAACTATCAACAATCTGCGCAAGACAACTCGAAAGTTGTCACAGGAACTCGGGCGCCGTCCTTCAATGGAAGAACTCGCCCAGGCCATGCATGTGAGTTTGCTCAAGATCAAAGAGATCCTGGCTGCCAACCGTGTGCCTGTCTCTCTCGATACTCCTTACGGAGAAGACGAGGACAACAGCCTCGGAGAGCTGGTGCAGGACGAGAACTCCACGCCTCCGGAAGTGTCCACGGAAACCAGCCTGATGGCCAGCGATATCAGGGGTGTGCTCGCCATGCTCACGCCCCGCGAGCGCGAAATTCTCATTTTGCGCTACGGACTGAAAGATGGGCAACAACGAACTCTCGAGCAGGTCGGAAAACTCGTCGGCATAACGCGCGAGCGCACCAGACAGATCGAACTCAAAGCACTGCGCGCTCTGAGGCAATCAGATCTGACTGTGAAGCTGCGCGACTACCTGGAAGAATAGGGGAAGCATACATCATCCCCGGCAAAAGAGCGGTCGATGCAAAATCGTCCGCTCTTTTCTATCGTCTGTAACACGCCAGCGGCTCTTCATGTCAACGGCACATGAAAAACGCACATGCCTCTTCAGACTCATGAGGGTTTTTGCCTGTGTCTCACATCTTTGCCTTCTTTCTGCAGAAGTCTGTAGACCTGCTTCAGCGTTTTGCCAAGTTGCTTCAAATCATCGTCGATAGCCATAGCTGCGCTGCCGATGAACTGATTGTCAAAGACCGGTCCGACAGTAAGCGACTGCAGAATCTTGAAATGGGAGAAGGCATCATCGACATACTTTACCCATTGCTCGGATAGAGGATTGAGTGTCGCTCTTGTGGCTTCGGAAATATGGAGCTTCCTTCGCCCGGCGACGAATTCGTCCACATCGGCTTTGGTCAGTTCGATAAACGAGCGCATAGACTCTATTGCGCCGGCAATAGCTGCCTTCCGTGGTGGCAAATATTCACCCGTGGCAGAAAAACTTACCGGGACCTAGACGATTGGCCCAGCCTGATGACGTTAGGCATAGTGTTGATGGTGACCGCCTGTCGAGAAACTTCGTCGGCAAGACTGCCGGCAGCATGGCGCGCATGTTTGATATCGATGGACAAGTCTCTAAGCTCAGCCAGATCGACTTCTATCAACTGCACCCGCCCTTGCAAAGAAGTCGTCACGGCGCTGGCTTCGACCGGCGTAGTCTGGATGCTGCCAGCCGAACTGGGAGAGCTATTGTCTGATTAAGAAAGCGCCGGTGCCCTCAGAACAGTGGCTAGCACCAGACAACATACCGCCTTTGCTAAAAACCGCCGCCGAAGCGGTACTGTGGCAACGTTGAGAAAAGATATGACGTTCATTGCTAGCGAAGATAAGTCCTTTGCTGTCGCGTCGCCAAGTAATTGCGCGAGAGAGAACTTCACGAAAAGCTTGCGTGTCAGATTCGGATTTCCTGGATAACGCCGTCCTTGACAAGGATCTCGCCGCCTTCAAGGCGTTGAAAAATATTTTCGCCGACGCGCACTTCGACCGGGTTCTCGACAGTGAATTGTGTGACTACACTGCCCACGGGCAATTCGGTAAGGGCTTGATTCTGAGCTTGCATTTCTTCCTTAAGTTGCATCAAGCGCAATTTTTCTGCTTCTACCTGTCCTCTTATTGTTTCAATCTGTGCGCGAAGCTCCGGCGGAGCGGGGGAGCCGGCACGCTTTTCCATATCGGCGATGGCTCGTTTGCCTTTGAATTCAAGTTGCTGGAGTTCGGCGTCAATCTGCTGCAAGTTGCGATTGATTTCCGCGGCCACCTGCCCCTTGAAATTCTCGGTAACTATTGCCTTGACGGCCACCTGCCGCATCAGCTGAATGGTTTCGACCATCTAGACCTCCATAGTAAACCGACCAGCACTTGCCAGCACTAGGCCGTAAGTAGTTTAGCAGAAGGTGCCTTTTGACAACCCAGTGTGTAATTCTGCAGAATATAGTGCGCAGTTGGCCATATGTTCTGTTGGTGACCTCCGCTACTCTTGAAATGTCAGCAATACGCCGACAAAAACCGAACCCTGATAGCCAGCCCGTAAGTGTCTCGGAAAGCAATTTCCGGGACATTTACTTTGTCAGGAACCTGGAAGCGTTCTTTCTGCTTTAATCACCGAGCTCCGGCACACCCAGCCGCTCTTGCCTTTTGCCTGCCCCTCCATGATCTTGACTCGGAGCGATTCGGCAGTCTCTTGCAGAACGTGCACTCTGGTATCGTTATCAATTGAAATGACCTGACCGTTGCCGATGACGTCTTTTATCTGTCCTAACTCTTTGATGCTGACAAGATCCTGGACAGTCGGTTCGGACTTAAACATATATACCTGTCCACAGAGATCCCACAACTTGAGCTGAGACCTCCTGTTGTGCTTTTCGCTAGATTCCTCGCGGGTGAGAGACACCAGATAGACAATTCCACATACAAAGATGACAGCTGCAACCAGCCAACTCAGGAGAGCGACCAACCCAAGCAAATGGGACACAATAAAGAGGAGGAACAATGCACCGGCTATCCAGCCAATTATTTTGAGAATCATCCTTAGTTCCATCTAGTCGGTCGTCGATGCCGCACTCGGGAGCTGCCAGCTTCAGTAGCGCTGTCATGGAGATGGGAAAGTGGCTACTGCAACTGTTTTCTCTCTGGATTATCGCCCTGGCAATATAGCAGCTCTGGCGTTGGCTGATAAGCTCAGGGCTGTGTTTGTCCATTCGAGTGTCATTCCTACCTCTTGAGAGCAGATCTCTTGCTGGGATTGGCTTTGAGGTCCTGGTGGGAAGCCCAACCGATAACGGTTGAGTTTCCTACCATATGCTTTCTATTGCCTACTGACTTCAGAACACCATATGGCTTATCCCGGCGAGCCGCCGAAAACTTCACCCAGAGAGTTCCTTCAAATTACAGGCAAGCGGCAATCCATCTCGTCTGCCATCCGCCCGCAGCTTGGAACAAAGGTCTGGGCCCTTACCGCAGACTCCCTTTATCTGTGCGGCCGACCTTCTCGAATTCGGTATACTAAGCGCCACTGTCTTTAAAAGAACCGATTGCTGCGAACGGCCTGTGAGCAGTCCAGTTGGCAAGCGACACGATCATAGATCTCAAAAAACGGGGGGATGTCAATGGCTAATCCGGCAAATCCTGAAGCAGCCCAGACGCAAGACATAGGACCTCTAAAGTATTCCCTTGGAGTTTGGGAAAAAGATGTTCTCAAGCAGCTGGAGGAATTTGCGGCTGCCGACGTCATGAAGAAGATCTGGCGCAAGGACTCTTCCGTTTGGACAGGTGCCGATGAAGGGCAGTGGCTGGGGTGGCTGGACATAGTCGAGCAGCAGCTGGCGCAGGTAAAGCTTTTCCGTGGGGTCGCCGATGATGTCAGAGCCGGCGGGTTCACCCAGGCGTTGTTGTTAGGAATGGGTGGAAGCAGTCTCTGTGTCGAAGTGCTGCGGCTAACATTTGGCGTGCGTGCGGACTATCCTGACATGCATATTCTAGATTCCACGGTGCCAGCACAGGTGAGCGCTACCCTCAAACAACTCTCTTTGCCCAAGACTCTTGTGATTGTCGCTAGCAAATCAGGCGGCACTACCGAGCCAAATGTCCTCTGTCAGTATTTCTGGAATGAAATGAAGCAAGCCGTGGGCGAACAGGTCGGGGAGCATTTTGTGGCGATCACGGATCCAGGATCGTCCATGGAAGAGACTGCAAAGCGCCTGAAATTTCGCACCATTTATTATGGTGTGCCCTCTATCGGTGGGCGTTTCTCAGCTCTTTCCAACTTCGGCATGGTGCCTTCTGCTGTGATGGGTCTGGACGTAACAGCTATTCTTGCCGAAGCGGCGAAGATGGTGCAAGCTTGCGGCTCGTCACACGCTCCCAAGGACAATCCTGGAGCTGTTCTGGGAAGTATCATGGGCGTCCTGTCCGCCAGCGGCTGCGACAAGGTGACAATCATCACATCGCCGCTGGCGTCGAGCTTGGGAGCCTGGCTGGAACAACTGCTGGCCGAGAGTACGGGAAAAGAAGGGAAAGGACTCATTCCTGTCGCTGCCGAAAATCTTAGTGAGCCCAACTTCTACGGCAAGGACAGGCTGTTCATCTATGTGAGGCTGTCTACGGCTCCCGACATCAGGCAGGATGCAGCTGTTGATGCGCTGGAAGCATCAGGGTATCCGGTGGTCCGGATTGAAATGAAAGACATCCTTGGACTGTCGGCTGAGTTCTTCCGTTTCGAGTTCGCCACGGCAGTTACCGGAGCCGTTCTCGGCATAAATGCGTTTAACCAGCCTAATGTCCAGGAGAGCAAGGATTACACAAAGAAATATCTCACTGAATATCAGGAGACAGGAAAACTGCCCGAGAATACTCTCTTATACGAGGAAGACGGCATTAAATTATATGCCGATGAGTCCAACAGGGAAATACTGGAGAAATCCGTTAACGGAAAGAAAAGTCTGGAGGCTTATCTTTCTGCTCACCTGACAAGACTATCCAGCGGCGACTATTTCGCCATAAACGCCTATCTCGAGAGAGAGAAATCTATCGAGACGAAGCTGGAAGAACTGCGCACCATGGTAATGAAAAAACACAGGGTTGCCACCACTCTTGGGTTTGGTCCGCGATTCCTGCACTCCACGGGACAGCTGCACAAGGGTGGACCCAACAGCGGACTTTTCGTGCAGGTAACCAGCGATGATGGGCAGGATGTGGAAGTTCCAGGTGAGAAATTCACCTTCGGAATTCTCAAACAAGCCCAATCGCTCGGGGATTTCTTAGCACTGAGCAAACGCCATCGGCGGCTATTGCGGGTGCATCTGCCCGCCGATGTAGAATGCGGTTTTGTGCGGTTGGAGAAATGTTTTCGGTCTGTAATCGATAGGCAAATCTGATCAGTTATGCTTGCTTAGGATGGCTGTAGACTGCTCCTGTTGTTCCGGAGGCTATAGTTGGAGATTCCTATAGAACTGAAAGCTCTTTTTTCCATCGGGCACTCAAACCATAGCCTGGAGAAGTTTCTGGGTTTGCTGACAATGCACGAGATTGACGTCGTTGTTGACGTTCGCTCCAAGCCGTATACAAGATATGCTACTCATTTCAGCGCACCGCACATTCAAAAATTCATCGGCGATGCCGGACTGAAATATCTCTTTTTCGGCAAGGAGATGGGTGGAAAGCCGGATCGGCAGGACTATTACGATGAGCAAGGGCGCATCGACTATACAAAAATTGCTGCTTCCTGCTTTTTTCGCTCGGGGATAACCAGGTTGAAAAAGGGACTGTTGACTTATCGCGTTGCTCTGATGTGTGGCGAGGAGAATCCAGCAGGTTGCCACAGGCGGCATCTGATTGCCCGGGTTGCCTCAGAAGATGGCATTACCGTTCAGCACATTCGCGGTGACGGACGCATTGAGATAGAATCGGATCTCCTCTTGGCAGAGCGGGAGCAAGATAGAGACAACGGTCAGTTGAAATTGTTTGCACCCTCGACCAGACCATTAATGTAATCTAGGCGCATAGCACGGCAATCTCAGCCTGCAAGTCTATTTCTTGTTGCTGTGCCCGGAGCCAACGATCTTTTGCAGCAAGTGAAAGATCAGATGATCGTCCTCTTTGTCTTTGTCTTTGTCTTTGTCTTTGTCTTTGTCGTCATCATCATCATCATCATCGTCGTCATCATTGTGATGTTTCGCCTTGGCAGATGTCGAAGAAGAATGTGATTCTCCAGTGTCACCGGAGGCAGCAGTTGAAGTTGTCGGCGCTGCCGCAGCCGCAGGTGCTACTGGCGCTGCTACCGGCGATACTGGCGCTGCCGCAGCCGCAGGTGCTACTGGCGCTGCCACCGGCGATGTCGGCGCTGCCGCAGCCGCAGGTGCTACTGGCGCTGCTACCGGCGATACTGGCGCTGCCACCGGCGATACTGGCGCTGCCACCGGCGATACTGGCGCCGCTACAGGAAGCGGGAGGGGAGGCGAAATAGTGGCCGGCATCGCGGAAGCGCCAGGCTCGGCAACGGCGGCAGTGGCGGCAGTTTGAAGGGGAAGATCCAGTGTCGGAGGAGTGCCAATCTGGGGCAGTTGACTGGCGATGGCCGATACCGGCTCGTAGGCTTTAGGGGGTATGTTTGAGTTCACTGTCTTTGTGATTCCAGCTTTGCCCGCAGTAATTGTAGCGGCAAAATTTCCTTCTTCGTTTACTTCGCCTGTGTTGAGAGCAAGGAGGTTGACCCAGGTATTTTTCTCCACTGAATGAATCTTGAAACCCTTGATGTTTGTTATCTGAATAGTCGTGGGTGAGGGTTTCTCGATGTCGAAAGAGACGAACGGCTCAAGCTGGAGACCGTCGACTTTCTGGCTGTTGAGCGTATTCTCGTAACGTTCCGGCATGTTGATTTCAACGTGAGCGCCGCCGGAGGCTGTTTTCGACATCCCGACCACCGCGGCGTGGTTTTTAAGCGCCATCCAACCGGCGCCCAGCCGACCGGCGTCGACCTGAAGGAAGTTTGTAGACAGCCTGGCGATCTCATCTGCGTAGGGCTGCTCAACATGCCCAAGCGTCTTATAGATAGCGTGCGCTTGTTCGAGCGCAGATGCAGCCTGGCTGAATTTCTCGTTTTCACGATAAATTCTCGCCAGCAGAACAAGCGCATGAGCAAGCAATATATCCTGGCTGCCAGCAATAATAGCCCGGTCTACGGCCTTTTTCAGGGCCGTTTCCCCGCGGCGAAATTGTTTTTGATCAACTGCTTGCTGGGCGCTGGCAATACTGTCTTCCAGTGTATTCGAAGAAGCCTGGGCCGGGGACACAAGAGAGAGAGAGATTACGCAGAATGCCGCGCTCCTGAAAAAAGTCTGCTTCATCAGAACCACCTCGACCAGGGAAATTCACATTTTAGCCGACAGGACAGGGAGATGTATTAGGTGGAGTACTCCCCGGAGTCTGGATGACAAACGTCCGGAGCATCCGCAAAATCCGGGCAGCAACCTACTACCTCAAGCCCGAAGACTCAGGTATTGCCACGATGAAAGTTGCCCCTTGAAGGGGTGTCGACTCCACCCAGATCCGCCAGCCATGATGTTCGACTATTTTCTTGCATATAGCCAGTCCCATGCCGGAGTTATTGGCGTCGGAGCTGGTGCTTAGCCGGTGGAATACCCTGAAGATGTCTTGATGGTGCGCAGGGTCTATGCCGATGCCGTTGTCCTTGAAGCATAAAATCCACAGAGAGTCTTTCTGTCTGCCTGTGATCGAAACCACCAGCGGATCTTTGCCACAGAACTGAACGGCATTGTTGAGAAGGTTGCGAAAGAGAGCTTTCATCTGTCTTTCGTTGCAGCGCACCACTGGCAAGTCGTCGCATGTGATTGTGGCATCCTTCAGCTCGGCTCTGGAGAGAAATTCGGTGGCAATTGTTTTCACAAGCTGACCAAGATCTACCACCTCACGCTGCTGCTTCTCAACAATGTCCACGCGAGCGTAATCCCATAGATCATCTATGAGCCCCTGAATACGAGTGGCTGACGTGGTGCATCGATCTATAAATTCGTCGGCGTCCGGACCCAGCCGTTCGCGGTATCGGGTCGAAAGAAGGCGCAGGTAACTGGTAATAATGCTTACCGGTTCCTGAAGCTCATGCGAAGTCATATAAGCAAGATTGTGGAGCTCCTTATAAATAGATTCCAGCTCTGCCTCGGACTGCTTGCGCCTGGTTATGTCTCTGATTGTGCCTGTAAACAGCCGCCTCTCGCCAACTATGATTTCGCTGACTGCAAGATCAATCGGAAAAACCGAGCCATCTTTCCTTCTGGCCACCACTTCACGCCCGATGCCGATGATTTTGCGGCGTCCGGTCGCCAGATAGCTGGACAGGTAGCCATCGTGCTCTTCGGCATAAGGTGAGGGCATGAGCATGTTGACCTTTTTTCCGACTGCTTCTTCATCGCAATAGCCGAAGAGTTTGACAAAGGCCCGGTTTACCGATTGCACCATCCCCTGCTCGTCAATCAATACGATTGCATCCACGGCTGCGTCAATAATCTGCGCCAGTAACTGTTCGCCGACCGGACTTTCAGAAAGTAACGGCGCTTTGTCCTCCTGGTGCGACTCTGTCTTTGTCATGAGATATCTTGGTGAGCAGAATACGTTGACAACTACCAGCGCTTCCTCAAACATTCTACGCCGTTTGCCGCATGGCTTAGACTTTCCCAGAGGTTGCAGGTCACGCGCATCAGCTTATCAGTTCCCGGCTGTGCGAACCGCTGCAGGGCAGCTGGAAGTTTCTCCAATCAAGCGGCGCCGTGAGAAGGAAAGTATCTCCAGTCGAGCGGCTCGGAAGTCCGGACACAGCCGCCCTGAAACCTTACTTACCATACACAACTGAATGTATCTGGCTAAAGCGATCGCCCACTTGCTGGAGAATTTGCTGGTTAGTAAGATCGCTGTTGCCAAATCCGCGCAACTCTGCAGATAGCTTGTCGAGCAGTCTGGCGGACGGCTGAGATTGCACGAATACGCGCTGTGTCGCTGCCTTGTCGACCGGGGACTCTGCAGTTGCGACATGCTCGTTTATCCGCTGCTGCCAGTATTCCCTGTAAGTTGGAATCTCTTTGAGCAGTTGCGGCAACTTCTGTTGAGCCTTGAGAACTTTCTCCGGGGAAAACTTGCCTTCGGCATTTCGTGCAACGCTGGCATAATGGCCAGGGGTGATGAACTTGTTGTGATAGTCGGCTGTGACACCGGAGGGTTCCATTTGCGTAAAGAATTCTGCCGGCATCTTCAAGCGGTCCAGTTTCAGAAAAAGGCTCTGCCCTAGTCTTGCTCCGCTGAGGCTGCCTGCCGAAAGCAATGCCGTATCGAAGGCAAATTTTCCCAGGCTCTTGCGCATCACTGCCGAGTTTTGATCAAAGGCGGAGTCTGAGCGCCAGTTATCCTGAAGCGCCGATGCCACGCTTGCGCCATTGGCTGCCACATCGGCAAGAAAAGAAATGGAAAGAGCACCGCTTGCTGCTCTTACTGCCAGCTTCCCAAAGCCCTGACCGCGCGACAGGTAAGCAAGCGCCACGCCAGCTCCTGCTGCAAGGGCAAGATTGGCGGCTGTTTGCAGCGGTTTCTCGACGATTGCCACACGAGCAGCATCATTGAATCCGAGAAGTCCCTCTCTCACCAGAGACACTTCACGCATGGCCTTGTCAGCAAAAGACTCCGGCGCATCGGACTGCGCCTTAAAAAGCTCTCTGTCTGCGAAATTTCTTTCCATGCCCTGGCAGCCGCCCTGCATCCCTTGCTGCTATTAAACATTCTTGTCCTGTCGCTGTCAGTGGGGAAAATACGAACTGAACCCGTGAGCTAAGCCAGTGCCTGCACGGAGATTGAGCCAGGGACCAACCGGTCTGTGAGCCAGTGCCTTCACCGGTGATTGGAGCGAACGGCTCGGACTGCTGACGAAGCCGCCCCGCGGGCAGGAGCGAGGCGGCTTCGGAAAGGGAGTAGTGAATGAGCGCTAGATTCGCTCACTCACGACTTTGGCTTGCGTGAAAAGAAGTAGATAATCGGGTCCGCCGGCTTTGGAATCGGTACCGCTCATATTGAAACCGCCGAAAGGATGCACGCCCACAAGCGCGCCTGTGCATTTGCGGTTGAGATAAAGGTTGCCGCAATGGAACTCTCTGGCTGCTTGATCCAGATGGGCTCTGGTCTTCGTATAGGCGGCGCCGGTCAGGCCGAATTCGGTATTGTTGGCAATGTCGAGAGCGTGCTGCCAGCTGTCAGCTCTGAAGAAAGCGAGAACAGGCCCGAAAATCTCTTCTTGCGAGATGCGAGCCTGGGGATCGACATCGGCAATGATCGTCGGCTCAATGAAAAAGCCCCTTTCCACAGTCTCATGAGGACTGCCGCCTGTCATCAGGCGCCCTTCCGTCTTGCCGATTTCGATATATTTGAGAATGCCATCATATGCTTGCCGGGAGGCGACCGGTCCGAGGTTATTAGCCCGCAGTTGCGGCGTGCCGATGGAAAGCTTCTTCGTTGCCTCGACTACTTTCTCCAGAACCTTGTCGTAAACGTCCTTGTGCACGATGGCTCGCGAGCAAGCCGAGCACTTTTGTCCCTGAAAGCCAAAAGCAGCTGCAACAATTCCTTCGGCAGCCGCACCGACATCGGCATCGGCGTCAACGACGATGGAGTCTTTGCCGCCCATCTCAGCAATGACGCGCTTGATCCAGATCTGTCCTGGCTGGCACTTGGCGGCCAACTCGTTGACTCTCAGTCCGACTTCTTTGGAGCCAGTAAAAGCGATAAAGCGGGTCTTCGGATGAGCGACCAGGTAATCGCCGACCGTGGCGCCCGGACCGGGAAGGAGGTTGAAAACGCCAGCTGGCAGTCCGACTTCTTCCAGAACCATGGCGAACTGATAAGCAATGCCTGGTGTTTCGCTGGAAGGCTTCACTATAACCGTGTTCCCGGCAACGATGGAGGCGGTAGTCATGCCAACAAGAATTGCCAGAGGGAAGTTCCAGGGTGGGATAACCAGACCGACTCCCAGCGGAATGTAGCTGAGCTTGTTTTTCTCGTGCGGGACCGCTGTAAGCGGGGCAGGGTTGCTCAGACGGACCATTTCACGAGCATAATATTCACAGAAGTCGATAGCTTCAGCTACATCTCCGTCAGCTTCCGCCCAGCTCTTGCCAATTTCCAGAATCAGCCAGGCGGTAAGCTCAGGTTTGCGCTTGCGCATTACTTCTGCAGCTTTGAAGAGGTATTTTGCCCGCTCGATAGGATCGACTTTTTTCCAGGACTCAAAAGCTGACTGAGCCGTCTGCATGGCTTTCTCCGCCAGGGACTGGTCGGCTTTGGCGAATTTACCGATGATTTGCTCCGGAGCACTCGGATTTGTGGAGATAAGCCACTCGTCCGTTTCTATCTTTTCGCTGCCTATGATGAGCGGATAATGACGCCCGGACTCAGCTTTCACTTTCTTCAGGGCGTCTTGCAGCGCCTTTTCGTTGGCGGCGTCATTAAAATCCACAAACGGCTCGTTGCGGAATTCTTCCATGGCTGCCCTGGTCGTCGGCTCATCGCGAAAAGTCGTTGGCATCGGCTTGATTCTCCATAGCTGAACGCATCAATTATGATGGGATGTCTGTCCAAACCCGTCCCCGTTTATAGTTTTTCAATGGTGTGGTGTATATTCTTTGCACCCGCTATACATATGGCACACAAGCAGAGGGCTGATTGCTCTGTGTTATCTTATTTCCCGGGTCAAAGAATGCGCCGGGCGAGGAAGGGAAGTCCCGATGAGACAGTATTTGGAGCTGATTAAAAATATCCTGGACACAGGTGAACGCCGTCAGGATCGTACCGGGACCGGTACGATCTCTTGTTTCGGAATGCAAGCCAAGTACGACTTGCGCGAAGGTTTCCCGCTGCTTACAACCAAGAAAGTGCTCTTTGACAGTGTTTTGCGCGAGTTGCTCTGGTTTCTCAGCGGCTCCACCAACATCAACGACAACTTGACCCAACACACGCCAATCTGGGATGCCTGGGCCGACGAGAAAGGGGAACTTGGACCGGTATACGGGTATCAGTGGCGCCACTGGCCCAGATATGTGGAGGATCCTTCAAGCGGACTTTTCCGGCAGGAGCAGGTGGATCAGATCAAAGAAGTGATCGAGTCAATCAAGTGCAACCCTAGTTCGCGCCGGCTCATCGTCAGTGCCTGGAACGTGGCGGAAATCGACAAGATGGCTCTGCCGCCCTGCCATATGATGTTCCAGTTCTATGTCATCAACGGGCGACTCGACTGCCAGCTCTACCAGCGGTCTGCTGACATGGCCCTGGGCGTGCCGTTTAACATTGCCAGCTATGCCCTGCTGACGACGATGGTTGCCCGGGAATGCCAGCTCACACCAGGTATTTTTACCCATACACTTGGAGATGCCCATATCTATCTCAATCATGTGGAAGGACTGCTCAAGCAATTGCAGCGCACGCCCAGACCAATGCCAACCGTGGAGATTGCCGATAAGTCTTTCTTCGAGCTTACTTTTGGAGACTTTGCCCTGCGCAATTACGACCCCTACCCATTCATCAAATTTGCAGTTGCCGTGTGAGGATGGTCAAGCCTTTCGATATTGTTGTAGCCGCTGATTTAAAAGACGGTATCGGTAAAGATCAGACTTTACCCTGGAAATTGTCCGGCGACATGGCTTATTTCAAAGAGCTGACTTGCTCGGTAACTTCGCCGGGCATGAGTAATGCCGTGATCATGGGACGGAAGACCTGGGAGTCAATACCGCCTAAATTCAGGCCGCTTTCGGGGAGACTCAATATTGTTCTCACACGGGACGCTGGTTTTGAGCTTCCTGCCGGCGTGCTCAAAGCCGGGGATTTTGAGGAAGCTCTCAGCTTCTGTCAGACCCCTCATGTGGAGAACATTTTTGTCATCGGCGGCGGCGCCATCTTTGCTCAGAGTATGCACCATGCAGCGCTCAACCGCCTTTATCTCACTGATGTTCACGCTGTTTACCCTTGCGACACGTTCTTGCCGCCTTATAAGGAAGATTTCGAACTTGTCTCAAGCTCACCCATCCGGTGCGAAAATGGAGTCGAGTATTGCTTCAAAATCTACCGGAAGTTGTAATGAGTATCCGTCGTTTGCTTGCTTCTTTTCTCTCCTTTGTGGCGCTCTCTTCAGGGTCGATTACTTTGCCCGGATGTACTCAGGCTGCCTTCGCCCAGGCAAAACCTGATGTAAACAAGGGGGCACAGCTGTTCAACAGGCTCACCTGTGCTGCCTGCCATCCTCAAGGAGGCAATACAATCAATCGGTCCAAACCGCTCAAAGGCGCGTCCTTTCAGCAAAAATTTGCCCGGGATGCCATGATAGCCGCCATAGTGCGGTCCGGAATGTATGGCACAGCCATGCCGGCTTTCGGCAAGGATCAGCTCTCTGACGCCGGGCTGTCCGACATCATCGCCTATATCCGTTCTCTGACGCCAAAGACTCCGCCTGGCACGCCCGAGCACAGCAAACCGCCGAAGGCGAGAAAGAAGAGTAAAAGCAAGTAGGTGCCAGCGGTCTTTCCCGAGGCAGTTTTTCTGAGGCAAGCCAGTGATGCACCTGCAACTAACTCCGGAGCTTCTGCTCAGAGCTTACGCCATGGGCGTCTTTCCGATGGGCGACGAGTCCGGGGCGATTGCCTGGTATTCACCGGATCCCCGTTGCATATTCGATCTCGAGCGCTTTCATGTTCCCAGAAGATTGTTGCGCACGATACGGCAGGGAGGCTTCGAGATGGCAGTAAATGGCGCCTGGTCTGAAGTATTGAGATCATGCGCCGAAAGAGACACTACGTGGATAAACGAAGAGATTTGCCACGCCTATACTCGCTTGCATGAAATGGGTTATGCCCACACTGTCGAAGCCTACAAAGACGGCAAACTGGCGGGTGGACTTTACGGCGTGGCCATTGGCGGGGCTTTTTTCGGCGAATCAATGTTCCACAAAGTGACCGATGCCTCGAAGGTTTGCCTTGTGTATCTGGTCGAGCGCCTGAAACAGCGAGGCTTCAGGCTCTTAGATTCGCAATATATGACCAGCCACCTTTCCACTTTTGGCGCTGTGACCATTAGCCGGCAAGAATATTTGCTGCGCCTTGAACAAGCTCTCAGGCTCGATTGCCGCTTTGACTGAATACAATAATCTTTGCCCTGTGTCCGTGCCGGAATCAAGCCCGGCACGTGAGGCGGATCAGCCGTTGATAGCCGCGAGACTTGCCCGCATGGAATTGAGGGTGCTGGTCATACCGCCTGGTTGACTGTTAACAGCCATGCGCGCCTCGGCCGGCGTGGCGCCTCCATCGGAAGCCCAGTTGGTCCTGAAGCCCTGTGAAACCAGCTGCAGATCGCAATTACCAGCAATATCTCTCGGCACGTCTTGTGCCGCAGGTCTCATCGACTGGGCATCTCTCATCAGTTCGCCGGCAGAAAAGTCTGGCTCTCTTTCCGCTGGAGCTGCCTTTTCTACCCCTTCCGATCTGTTTTCTATGTCTGCCATGATCAATCTCGACTCTTACCCTGCTTCTCTATACCACTAAACGCTCCATTTCAATACATTACGCTAAAAAGTGTTGTCTACAATACACTTCCCTCAGGCTCAATCAATGGAAAGAACAAGAGCATCCTTCAGCAGTTTCTGTCGGGTCGCCCGAGAATTGGCAAGCAGAGCCTTCAAGGCCGGTGCCAGAGATTCTGCACCCGAACCGAAGCCGAGGAGATTAGCAGCAGTGATGGCTACTTCCTGGCACAGCGACGATACATCGGCGCAATCGGCATGAGAATCCATTATGGACATGGCCTGCGGCTGATCTATCAAATAATCCGTGGCGTA
>JAHFBI010000243.1 GCA_023250095.1 Candidatus Melainabacteria bacterium | reverse complement strand
TGCTGTGTCCTCCCTTAGATGGATGCCTGATCTGAGGACTTCGGGCATTCTATTCTCAGACTACTTTGTGCGCGCCCGGCCCCGATCGGGACTTTTGTTATTGGCTGAAGTCTCCTAACAAGTGGACCCAAGTTTGGGGAACGTCACCATTGGTCAATTTGGACGAGGGAGGAACGATGAATATCACTCGACAGACGACAGTCAAGGAAATCCTTGCAGCGAGACCCGATGCCCTCAACGTTTTTGAAAAGCATGGTGTAGATGTTCCCTTGGAATGTGATGAAAGCATCCAGGAATGTGAACTTGAACTGTGCGACAGCATGTGCCACATCGACGACATCGACGGATTGATAACTGACCTGCAAAAGCTCTTCGCCACTGCACCGCAAGCAGCCAGTTGAGCCTGGGAGGCGGTGCGTCGGAGTTAAACGAAGGAGCCCTCGCATGACTGCGACCGGAAAGTTCACTGCCTGCACGCTGGAGCCGCTCACTATGGTGGGCTGGCCGATTCAATTGTTAGCCGCCAGATCGTGAACAGGGACTGGGCGCAAGCGAGCATGACGGAGCTTGTGGATCATATTAAGTCGTCGCATCATGTTTGCGCTAGGCACGCGCTGTTGGTCACACAGCCAGTTGGAGGAGGTGCCACCCGGTCATGGAAAAAAGGTCCAGTGGAAAACGCGTTGTTGTTATTGCTACGGTTTTGTTATTGATGGGTGCGCCACAGGCTCAAGCACATTGCGACACCATGGACGGACCCGTGGCCAAAGCTGCTGCGAAGGCTTTGGAAACCGGAAATCCGAACTTCGTCTTGATTTGGGTGCAGAAACGACACGAGGCAGAAATAAAGGAGGCTTTAAAGCGGGCGCTGCCAGTCCGCAAACTAACAGGAGAAAGTAAGGAGCTGGCGGACAAATATTTTACGGAGACATGCGTTCGCCTTCACCGGGATGGAGAGGGCGAGCCGTATACAGGTCTCAGGCCAGCGGGCACGGATGTGGGCCCGATAATTCCTGCTGCCGACAAGGCGATCGCCACCGGGTCCTTGGAGGGTGTTGGGAAATTGGTGATCGACAAGACCCGCGATGGGCTGGCTTTGCGCTTCAGGGAGGTTATGGACAAAAAGAACTTTCGTCCTGATGACATTGCTGCCGGCCGGGAGTATGTGAAGGCATATGTCACATTTCTGCACTATTCCGAGGGAGTATATGAGAAGGCGTCAGGCGAATCAGAAGAGCATCGATGACTTTAGCGAAGATAAAAAATGTTTCGTTATCGTCCTTGTTAAGGTGTAGCGGAACAGGTTGCACATTGGGACACAAGAAGCCAGATAGGGCACTATGTCCGGGCTGGAAATGGCGATGACGCCAAGGTGAAACGTGAAGCTTCTTGCTTACGGGCGGCATGCAAGTAATCGTTTAAACTATAAGTCGCGCAAAGAGGTGCGGTGTTGGCGAAGTCTATTCCAATTCGACCGATTGATGCAATTGAGCTGTCTCCGACAGCAAGAGAAGGTATCTGGAGTGTGAGGGTTCTTGACCCAGATGCGCGCAGAGATCTTTCTTGGGATCGTTATGTCAGGCTTAATGCCGCTGCACAGGAGATGATCCGCCTTGTACCGCCTGGCACTAAAATTCTCGACGTGGGCGGATATGATGGCGCGCTGGCTTTGTTTCTGCCAGGTTACGAAGTGGATCTCATCGATCCTGCCACTACCGGAGCATCTCTCCTTCATGAACCGGCAGCCGATAAGTCTTATGAAATCGCCGTGTCTATCGATGTACTGGAGCACATTACGCCTGAGGACCGGGACGCCGCCTTGAAGGAGTTGGCGCGGGTGGCCCGGCGATTTGTGATTTTGAACTATCCCTGCCGTGAAACTAAAGAAGCACAGGAATTGATGCTGAAGCTCACCAACAACGCCCTGCTTCGGGAGCACGTTCAGTGGGAGTTACCGGATACGGAATGGGTTCTGAAGACAATGACCGGGCTGGGTTTTGGGGTAGAGCACAGAGCTCATGCCAGTCTGGGCCTCTGGCTTGGACAGTACCTGTCGCTCAATCTTGTGCCGGATTCAGCTTCACTTCTCAATAGATACCTCGTGGAGCATCATGCCGAGGAGCCGTTCTCTACTCCTCTGTATCACCTGGTTGTCTGCAAGCGCTAGTCCAGGCTGTTGTCGACTAATTTGTCTCAGACAGCCTTATTTGGTTGTACACTTTCACGACAGTGTGACTCAGACTTTTGCTATTTTTCGTGTTCCCATGCGCCTGAGCCTGCCCATCGCGTACAAATCATGGATAATCTCGCTGGTGCCTCTTCTGGTGCAGCTCTGCTTTGTCGCGGTCCTGGCTGTACTCCTCGATCAAGTCGAGGGCGAGCGCAAGGTGGAGGAACATGCAAGAGATGTCGCCAGCCATGTCAGTGGAATGTTGAGACTCCTCTTGGTATCGGGAAACCTGGGTGTGGTCTTTGAGCTTGAGCAGGACGGAGGCGTCCGCCCCGACAAAGGGAAGTACGTCGATATTATTCGGAACGAAACTTTTGTGATCGAGGATTTACTGCGCAATGCTCCTGAAGATCTTAGACGGTACAAGCAGGTGCGCAGCCTGTATAAGCTCTTTAAGACCAAGGTTGCACGTATTGGCGAGCTGTTGCACGGCGGCGATATAGTGGCCGCTGTCGGCGAGAGTAGATCAGTCAGGGCGTGCAGCGATGCCATGTTCGGCGTGGCAGACAGGCTGCTGCTCGATCAGCAAGCGGTTCAGGAGGAGAAAAAGCAAGCGCAGGTCTTAAATCGTCAGCGGGTAAAGGCGGTACTTCTCGCCGGGGTCCTGCTCAATATAGTGGCATCCACGTCGTTGGCTCTCTATTTCAGTAGAGGTATCGCGCGCCGGCTTAGGATGCTTATGGACAATACTGTGCGCCTGGCTCGCGGCGACAAATTAGGTCCGGCCCTGAGTGGAGATGACGAGCTTGCTAGGTTGGACCTCGTTTTCAGAGAGATGGCTTCATTGGTCAAGGAGATGGCGCGCCGAGAAAGGGCGGTTGTAGAATGTGCTCCCGACATAATCTGCTCGATAAGCAGCGCCGGTGAAGTGAGTGCAGTCAATCCAGCGGTGAGGCTCATGTGGGGCTACTCACCCGATGATATTGTCGGGCGGCCGGTTGCACAGATTATCGTGTCAGAACACGCCGATGGCACCGTAGCGATGATGAGAGAGACGGCCCAGGATAAGTCGGAAGCTTCGTTTGAGAATCAAGTGCGCCATAAAAATGGCTCTTTGATCGATATGTTCTGGTCCACCAGATGGTCAGCTCAGGAGCAGGCTTTGTTCTGCGTCGCCAGAAACGTAACCGCGCGCAAAGAGCTGGATCGCCTTAAGCGCGGCTTTCTCGCCATGGTCAGCCATGATCTGAGAACACCTCTTTCATCGCTGAAGATGTTCCTCTCCATCGCAGGTTCTGATGGCTATGGGGAGATTTCGTCCGAGGATAGGAGAGCGCTCGCGCATGCAGAGCGGAACGTGGAGCAGGTGAATGCGCTGGTGGACAATGTTCTCGAACTGGAGAAGATCGACTCCGGCATGCTTGAGCTGAATCTGAGAAGCTCGTCTATCAGAAGCGTTTTTGAGCGAGCTTTAAGGCAAGTCTCTGACACTAGTCGGCAACGGGAGGTCAAACTGGAACTGATCGACCCCGGGGACGGGAAAGAGTTCACTGGGCTCATGGATGCCGATCGAATTGCCAGGGTAGTCGCCATACTCCTGGGCAATGCAGTCAGACTCTCAGGAGGCGGAAGCATCGTCAGGCTGCAAGCATCGAGTGATGAGAATGCGATAAAAGTAACGGTCACTGACGAGGCAAGTCGCATCTGTGAAAATGAGCGTGAAAGACTCTTTGATCGTTATGCGCGACTTACAGGCTCGACCCAGTGGCAGGATCCTTCTGCCAGGTTAGGTCTTGCAGTCTGCGCCGGCATAGTTCAAATGCATGGAGGAAAGATCGGCGTTGACTGCAACGAGCGGGGAGGCAGCACGTTCTGGTTTAGTCTGCCGGTTACAGATGGTTGACTTGAGGCTATTGGGATGCGAATATTTGTTGTGTATGTCCAGGATGTTGATAGTCGAAGATGACGAGGAGCTTGCCACAATCATCAAAGATTGGCTGGCAATTCAGAAGCATGCGGTGGAAACTGTCGCCGATGGCGACGATGCATTGCAAATGCTATCAACAACGTGCTACGACGTGATCATTCTCGACCTGACACTCCAAGGAATGGGCGGACTGACCGTGCTCAAAGAGTTTCGGGCCAGAGGAGGCGTCACTCCTGTGCTGATACTTACCGGACGGAAGGCGGTTAGTGAGAAGGAAGAGGGGTTGGATGCGGGCGCGGATGATTACCTCACCAAACCTTTCGATCACCGTGAGCTCGCCGCGCGTCTGCGCGCCTTGCTGAGGCGACCTGCCCTCTATTCGGGGGACTCCCTGGAAATCGGAGATCTGGTTCTCGACACGGCGCAGCATAAAGTGTCTCGCGCCGACGAGGAGATCAAACTGTTACCCAGAGAATTCGATGTGCTCGAGTTTTTCATGCGCAATCCAGATCGCGTCTTCAGCTCCGAAGCGTTGTTGCGAAACATCTGGTCCTCAGAATCAGACGGGTCCGACGACGCGGTAAGAAGCTGCATTAAGCGATTGAGAAGAAAGATAGACGTGGAAGGTAGGCCGTCTTTGATCAGCTCCATCTACGGAGTCGGATACGAGCTCAAGACCCGCTGACATCCTGGGGCAGGATTACGCTGATGTTTCGCAACCTCACGCTCTCGGGCAAAGCTCTCATTCTTCTTGTTGGCGTGCCGCTTGCGTGCGAGCTCAGCTTCTTCGCGGCAACGGCACTGCTGCTGGAGAGAACCGAGGCAGCTCGCATGAGGGAAGGACACGCACGAGATATCAGTGCGCATGCGAATACATTGCAGGAGCTATTGCTTCAAACCTGGACAACCAGTTTTGTCTATCACTTCAGCCGAAGCGCTGATTTCCGTCCAAGATATGAATCACTGACCGCCCGAATTGACAGCGCAAATGCCGCGCTGCTTGATTTGGTCGAGAATGATGCCCAGGAGAGGAGCAGATGTGAAGGCGTTCGGCAGATCGTAGGCAAGTGCATCAGCACCCTTCAGTCCGCCCACAATCTTCTAGATGCAGGGGATCGTGCCGGCGCACGGTCGACTCTTTATGCCATGCAGCAGGACATGGCAGACCTGTTTCGTGTCACCGACGGACTGGTGAAGCAGCAGGCTCAAATCCAGGAAACTCTGGCTCAGGATGAAAGGTTCTCTCGTGCCAGCGTGGCGGTTGCCCTTATTGCCGGCACCATATTTAATATCGCCCTGGTGTGCCTGCTGACCGGCATGTTCAATAGAAGCCTTCTGAGCCGTCTTGACGTTTTGCTGGAAAATACTCACCGTTTGGCTGGTGGTCAGCCTCTATTGGCGGCGGTGAGCGGTACGGACGAGATCGGCCAGCTCGATCAGTTTTTCCGGAAGATGGCTTCCTCGCTTTCCGATGCCACTAGACAGGAAAGAGCTGTGGTAGACAATGCTGCAGACGTCATCTGTTCTATCGACGCGGAGGGCAAAATCGCCTCCATTAATCCCGCCTGTCTTAGGGTGTGGGGGTATTCACCTGATGAGCTGCGCGGTAGCCCGCTCATCAGGCTTGTCTGCCCCGACGCCGTGGGCGCGACTCTAGAGGCAATTCATCAGACCATTGGGCAGAAGGCGGTGAAGAGCTTTGAGTCGAGGATTGAACGTAAGGACGGGGCTTTTGTGGACATGCTGTGGTCTGCGCTCTGGTCGCCGGACGACAAGACTTTGTTCTGTGTGGCTTACGATATCACCGCAGGTAAGCAGGCAGACCAGGACAGGCGGGAGTTCGTCACTCTGGTACGCAACAATCTAGACATCCCGCTTGGGTCAATTTATAAGTCGCTCTCTCAAGTGCTGGCCGGCGGCAAGCTCTCCGGCACCGGGTTAAAGAGCGGATGGATGGCTCAGAGGAATGTGACTCGGTTGATCGCTCTGGTCGATGATCTGCTCCATGTGGAGAGCATGGAGTCGGGCAAACTGGAATTGAAGCTCGCTCCGACCGACATCTCGGAGATTGTTGAGCGAGGAATTCAGTTGGTAGCGGGCTATGCGCAACAAAAAGGGGTGCGCCTGGAATCTTGTGTTGGTAAGGGAATAAGCGTCCTCGTCGATGAGCGCAGAGTAGTGCAGGTGGTGGTGAATCTGCTGTCCAACGCCGTCAAGTTCTCTCCGAAAGAGACTGTGGTAAGTGTGAACGTGGAGGAGGATTCGGACTGGGTGTGCATCACCGTTGCCGATACCGGCAGGGGAGTGCCACCGGAGCTGCAGGAGTCCATCTTTGAGCGGTTCAAACAAGCTGAGGCGTCTGACGAGCGTTTGGAGGGTGGCAGCGGGCTGGGTCTGGCAATCTGCAAGGCCATGGTGGAACGGCACGGCGGCTGCATAGGCGTCGAGCCCAACTGGGCTGATGGCGAGATAAAAGGTAGCATCTTCTGGTTCCGCCTGCCGAAGCAGCAAACTTCCATTTGGACCTGATTGGTCGACAATGCTGAACGTTTCTCACATTCTGCGCTATCGACAGCTTGTACGTGTTTCCCCAACTTCCTGCCCATGGTTTGACACAATGCATTGCTATGTTGGATGCATGGTTAGGAAACGGCGACGATGGAGGTAACGACCATGACATTTCACAGCCTGGATTCCAGCGCAAATTCCGATAGCAAGTTAAATGCCGCTGCATCAGAAGGTACGGGCACGGATCTCGGCATCCTCGCACTGCGGAATGAGGCGCTCGAAGCAGCTTATGGGAGAGCAGCGGGGCAATCTGGGGCTTCCGTGCTCAGTCAGCATCCTGACTGGCAGGTTCCCTTGATCTGTGAAAGATATGCTAAGGTGCATCGCGGGGACACCCTGGGAACCTCCCTGGCGATGGTCGGAGGGCTGAGTACGGCCATTGCCGGTGCCGAAGTTGGTTCTTGGCTCGTTAGTGGCGTATCATTCATTAAGAGTCCTGGTGTGCGCGTGGCGTTCCTGGTTGCTTCGGCCGCAACATTTGCTTATGGTTTACTCAGGGAGAGCCAGAAAGCACCACAACACTATGCCGACAGCTACAATCGTTGTCTGGCTGCCTTCAGATAAGACAAACAGTCCAACTGGCTGGCAGCCGTGCTGTGAAAATGTCTGTCCGCTATGTTGCCAACCGGTTAGCCTGGTCGCATGATGGTGCTACCATCCAGACGGGCTTCAAAAATAGTCGGCTAGCAGCATTTTGAGACAGGTTGAGAAGAATAGCGGTTGCTCTTTCCGTTACGAAAAAGCTAACTTTGAGGAGGTAAGGTAAAGAGCACTGACTTCTTGAGTCGA
>JAHFBI010000242.1 GCA_023250095.1 Candidatus Melainabacteria bacterium | reverse complement strand
CTGCTTGCCAACCTGATGGACACGCGTCCTCCGAAGGAATGTCCGAGCAGGTGGGCCCTCGCCAGACCGGACTGTTGCATATAGCCCCATACCGCTTCGGCATACTGGGCGGTATCCCAGGCGGCAGGAGGTGGCGGCGATCCGCCGAAACCAGGCAGATCAATGAGGTGGACTTGATGAGATCGGCTGAGCAAATCCCCGAGCAGACGCAGCGATTCCAGCGACTGTCCCCAGCCGTGGAGCATGACGACCGGCTGCCCCGAGTTGCCTATGGCAACGGCGTTCAGGGTCACTTTTCCTGCGTCCTCATACATCGATACATCTTCCAATTGCGCCTGGCAGGTCTGTAAGATGTCTGTCAGACATATTCTGCCGGGCACAGAGTCCGCTTCCATAATAACCTGCAAGAAAAGGGAAGTATCAACTTGGTGCCATTTCTTAGCGATAGGCAACAGGTTTCCAATTGTCTTCAACAGGCACGTCTGCCGGTTTTATCTGCTCAGGAGCATTTCGAACCAGCGCCTGACCTTTTGCGCCAGGGTCAAATTATTCATGTCGGCACCGGCTCTTGTTCGACCGTTATCTTGCACGGCTCTTGCCGGGGGTTCCTTGAGGCTGTTGCCAGCGCGCTTGTTCTGTGCGGAATGTTGGGTCTGGGGGCTTTGTTGAGAGCTGGCTTGTGAGGGTTGCCTTGCCGAGTGCGGATGGCTTCTAGCCAGTTTGAGCCGGGCAGCCTCTTGCGCCTCGGCGGCTTCGTCCCAGCCATTGTTTTCGGGAGGAGGCGGGATCTCGAACTCGGGATGAAATTCTTTGTAGATCATATATAGAAGATGGCGTACAGCTTGCGCCGAGGGCGGTCTTTGTTCAGCATCATGGGCTGTGAGGCGGCGCACAAGACTGTCGAGGGACGGTGTCACGTGCGGATTGATCAAGATGGGATTGCAAGTGGTAAGCGGCTTGGGCCTCGAGCCGGTCACAAGGTGAGAGATTGTGGCGCCAAGCGCATAAAGGTCGCTGCGCGTCTCTGGCTTGCCGAAATATTGCTCCGGCGGAGAATAGCCGGCAGTGACAACACGGGTGGCCACATCTTTAGGAGCCAGTGCCCGGGCAATGCCGAAATCGATGAAAACTATGCGACCATCAGGGGTCAACATGAGATTGCTTGGCTTCAAGTCGCGATAAATGATGGGGGGGTTCCCGCCGTGCAAATACTCCAGCACATCGCAAACCTGAATGGCTATGCGCACGGCAAGCTCAGATGTAAGCGGTCCTGTACCGTTGAGAATTGCCTCCAGATTCTTCCCCGGGACGTAGTCCATGACAAGAAAATATTTGTCGCCAGCGGTGTGTTCGTCAAAGACGCGGACGATGCCTGGATGGTTCAGGCTACGCAAGATGGCTACCTCGCGCTTGAACAGTCTTACGGCTTCGGCTCGCTCGCCTGGATCGGAATGTTTATTGATTAGCTGCTTGATAACGCAATTGGAATTGCCGTTGCGTTTGTCTTCGGCCAGATAGACAGTGCCCATGCCGCCCTGTCCCAGGGGCTGCAGAAATTTGTACCTTGCAAACCAGTCTTCCGAGCCTGTCACCTTTACTCCAGAGAACCCGGGCCTTTGGGCCGGGCTGGCAAAAATTTTTTATCGCTCTTACTTCATACCCTGATTGAGAAACACGTACATCAATATTAAGACAGCACGCCTTCTCAGACGAATCTACTGAGAGGCTGCCGGCAAAAAAAACATTGACATACATTCGTATGGTCTGGTATCTTATTCACATCTCCCCGTTTGGTTCAACAACACAAAGCCCGCCCGGATAGCGTCAGGATGCACCGGGCAGCTTCAGGCTGGAGGATATGCGCAATGAGTCTAGTCAATGTATCAATTGTGGGAAACCTGGTAAAAGCGCCCGAGCAGACATGCTTTGCCAGCGGCAGGATCAAGACGACACTGGTCGTGGCGGTCAACAGCCCTAACCGGCTGCAGAAGGGCAGCGAAAGGGGTGCTGACACTGCCGACTTTTATAAAGTGGAAGCCTGGGGCAGGCTGGGTGAACTTGCTCACAAATATCTTTCCAAGGGCAATCAGGTCGGTGTGTCCGGGCGCTTGATTCTCGACCACTGGACCGACAAGCAGGGCAAGGACCGGATGACCTTGCTTGTCGAGGCCAGCCAGCTTTCATTCCCTCCCCGTCTGCGCGTGGTGGGCTCTGACGGGCAGATTGAAAGCTGTCAGCCGGCAACAAATCCGGTAGGCGGTGAACTCATCTTTGCCGAGGCTGAAGATGAAGAGCAAGCTGAAGGCGCGCCTGGGCTGGCTGACAGCACAGCGGGAAGGTCCTGCCGCTCCAGGCGCACGGCAAACACTTAAGGGCTGGACTTGGACGATTTTTAAACAGCACGATGGCGCAAGCTGGCGTGTTTCTAAGAAGGGTGAAGACGGAGGACAATTGTTCCTCCTTCTTCATTTTCTGTGGATCTGTCATTTCCTGGCGACAGTGGGGTCCGATCGCATTCTTGCAGGGGCTGTGCTATTGGCTGCCGTGGTGCTGGAGCCGCATCAGTGATGGCTTGCTCTGCCTCAAATGTCCTCAGCTTGCAAGAGCGTCTGTATTTTGCCCAGCAATTCATGGTTGGCTTCGAAGAGAGTTTGCACCATGTTGGTCTGATCCTGGGCGCCGCTGTGGAGCAGACGCAGACGTTGTTCTGCCGTGGAGAGAGCCGCTTTCAGTTCCTTGACGGACTCGGCAAGTCGCTTTTGATCCTGTAAAGACTCGCCCTGTCCTTCGGCGGCTCTGGCAGCTTTTTTCTGCTCGGTAATATCACGCTCAATAAGAAGCCAGTGGCTGAGAAACCCAGCTTTATCCGGGACCGGCAACATATTAAGCTCGGCCCAGAAAGGCGAGCCGTCAGCGCGGTACAGGATAAGTTCTGTGGCTAGTGGGGTTATCTTTTCAAAGGCATTTTGGATTTTTGCCAGAGTGTCTTCGTCTGTTTTCTCTGCGGCGAAGATGTCGAAAGTCTTGCCGATAACTTCGGCGGACGTATAAGCTGTAGCGGCAAGGAAAGCCTGGTTTGCCAAGGCAATAGGGGGGCCCCACTTACCTGTCGACACATTTTCTGTCACGACCACTCCGTCGCTGCAATGAGCCAGGGCCGATTCCATCCAGCGCAGACGATCGTCTATGCCTTTGCGCTCGGCGGCAGTGCGCAAGACGCGAAAGACGCCGTTTACGTTGATCTTTCCTTTAACCAGGTATTCCTGAGCGCCGTTTTCAAAAACCTCGCTTGCCGTCTGGTCGTTGTCCGAGCTTGTGAGGACAACTATGGGGATATTTGGAAACTGGCTGCGCACTGTGACCACCGTGCCAGGTCCGCGGCTGTCGGGCAGCTGCAAATCAAGAAGCACCGCGTCAAAATAGATTTCGGAAAGGCGTGTCAGCCCCTGCGCCAGCATCGAGACCGTTTCCAGCTCGAAGATACCCTTGCCGGCACGACTGACGTATGCTTGTAAAAGTGAGACATAGACAGGGTCGTCTTCAATTGCAAGTATTCGCATTATGTCCTAAATCCGGGCAGACTGCCCGCCTTCTCAACCGCAGAGGGAGCAGGGTCGACTGGCTCGTCCACCCTGCTTGTCTTTTCTTGTCTGCATAAACCACCCTCGGAGAGACTCGAACTCCCGACACCCTCCTTAGGACGGAGGTGTTCTATCCAACTGAACTACGAGGGCCTCCACTTTTAACCTGGCGTTTCACATCTTACGATTCACGCACATTTAGTCTACCATTCTTTCCCGATGGTCCTTCTGCCAGTCCGCTATCCTGACAGGAGCGCGTTCAGATAAGTCTTTGCTGACTAACAGCGCCTGAGAGCGACTTGACAAGCGGCCCTCAGGTGGCACGCTGTAGAGGTTGCCTGTCAGGGGATTTCTTCCTTGAGTGAGACAAGTCGGCTGGCGGCAGGCTTCTCGGCGGTCCTGCCTGTGAAGTAGCAAAGGAGAACGAAGGAGACCAGGGCAGCAACGGCTGAGCAGAAACCGAAAAGCAAGCTTTGCGGCTGGTAAACAAATTCGACAAGATGTTTTCCAGGGGGCACCACTGTTGCCCGGCAGAAGTCGTTTGCCCGATAAATGTGGCAATCCCGCCCATCTATCAGACAGCGCCAGCCAGGATAGTCCAGATCGCAAAGGACAAGCAGGCGTTCAGTATCGCTCCTTGTCTCAAGCGATATATGTTCCGGGGATGTGCCGGCACCAGATACGATACTGACACTGTTTTTAAGGGGCTTGCTCAGAAGCTGCTCTGGCGTCGATGTGGGAGAAATGGCGATTTCTTTAAGGGAGCTTGAATCGGCGCCTGAAGGCGCCTCCAGGTAAGTCGTCTCCAGGACCGGGAGGCTGTCGGAGGCAAGCAACTGCTCCTCTATATCTTTTGCCGAAGAAAGAACACGGACGGAGGATGCGAAATAAGCCCTGGGCAAGGCAACACGGCAGCAATATATTCTGGCATTGGCCTGCCTGTCCTCGTTAATTAGCTGGAAAAAACGTGGATCGAGCAATGGCGCAACTGCCGCGGGAGTGCCAGTCAGGGCTTGAGTAAGAACATATCTGGAAGCTGTGATCTGGCAAAAGCGAGCAAGGGGTATATCGCTTAGATGAGCCGAGGAGTTTGCCTTCTGGTTGGCTCTGGATGAGCTGAGTGCCCGGGAAAAGAGTCTTTTGAAAGATCCAGTCTCGGCTGCTTCATAGCCGAAAGCGTAAGGGATCTGGAAATCGAGGTTGCAATTGGGCAAAAGGAGCTGCCGGCTAAAGAGATAGAAGCCTTCGGCAAAAGGCAGATTTGTCGAGGGGCAGAAAGTGGGCGGACAGGTGAGCGGGTCGAAGATGAGCGGCAGAACGCGCCATTTGAAGCTGCCTGCCTGAGTCGGTTCTGTTAAAGAAGATAGAGTCGGGGCAAGAGCAGGCTTGCGCTCAAAGTAATCTGGTGCCGTGCCATGTCTTGAGAAAAACACGGCAGGGCAAAGCAAAGTTGCCAGAAGCCCGCCCAGGATCACAGCTTGAAAGATGGGTTCAGGCAGCTTGTCTGAAAGGTAGCTGTGGCAGACAAAAGATGTGCTAAGCCCGAGCAGGCAGCTGGAAAGAATGCAGTTTCCGAACATGAGCTGAGCGCTCTTCATAATGGACATGTCGATTGTTTGCCCGGACAGCCAGGGGAAGTGCAATGTGAGCTGACTCAGCTGGGGGAACAAGAGCAAAATGGCGCCTGCTACAGCTCCACCTGACCAGATGAGGCTGAGAGCAAGCGCACATTTGAGACTGGCTTTCTTTTCAGCGACAGCGTTGGCACCGGCTCCTGCCAACAAACAGAGAGAAAAAACAGGAAAAATTAGCAGTTTCACAGGATAACGGAAGCTGGAAAATGCAGGCGACAGGCCGGATATGAATGGCGCTACCGGCGTGGCGCTACCGGCGGACATAATCAACCCAGCCACAAGGACAAGTAAGGCCGAAAAAGTAAGGCGTCTCGAGGCGCCGGACGCTGAAAACGCTGCCAGACTAACAATAATTGGTCCGACATAGGCAGAACTCAAATAAGGAATTGTGTGAGGACGGCTGGCCGCAAGCGACAAGTAACGGTTGCCCAGGGCTGTGAGATCGCCGAGCGGCTGGGCGAAGACCAGGCAAAGAAAGTCGTACCAGTTGGCGCTCCAGGTCATAACCCATTTCAGCTCCAGTCCATGCGCTCTCGGCGACAGGCTCACCCATTCCATTGCCGGAGCAATGACCGGCATTGCCAGGGCAACACCACCGCCAAGAGCGGCCATGCGCCAGAGCCATTCTTTTAAAACCCTGTCGCCAAGGCAGTCTTGCTGCCAGGAAATTATCGCTGTTGCAGTGGCAAAGCCTGCCAGTAAAATTTCCGCCGGCAGAAATATTTCCGGTCTGCCGGCGGCAATCATCATCGCCGTTGAGAACATCCCCAGGAAAAAGAGGAACAGATCAGCTCGCTTCTTCCCCCGTCCGATTCCGCTCAAGGCATAAAGAGCAAGCGGCAACCAGGAGGCGGTGGCAAGCAAAGTGTAATTGGCGGTCAGGGCGAACATATAGCCGCTCAATGCTGCCCCGGCTCCGGTTACGGCAGCAGCAAAATCTTTGAAGCCCAAGCGCAAAGAAAGCACATAAGCACCAGCACCGGCAATGAGCTGGTGGAGGATAAGATAGACTGCCAGCGCCTGAGTGAAGGGCAAAAACACAAAACAGCTTGCCGGCAGGTAAAAAATCCCTGGTGAGGGTACGGCGATTTGCGGCATGCCGCAGTAAAGATAAGGATTCCAGAGTGGCAGGCGCCAGAGCTTGAGAGCGCGTGCGATGAAGCCTTCGAAGGGTTCGAAATAATAAGTGATATCCGAGAGATAAAAGGCCTTTTGCCCGGCGAGAAAGGGCAGGTAAAAAATTGCCAGCGTTGAGACCGTGAGAAAACAGAACAGGGCGAAATTCTGTCGACTTCTCATGGCAAGAGAGATGTCCTACTGGACATTGCCAGGCAGCCCGCCGATAGTTGGCACTTTGCCAACTGTGCCTACTGCGCTGCTGGAAAACGTCATCAGGGGATTGACCACGATGCTGCCAAGGATGATACCGGCGACGCTTATTCCCAGAGCCCACATCGGACCTGCCTGGGGATCGACCAGACGAGGGCGGCGGTTACCCAGGGCATCTACTTTTGGCGAGGGATCCTGCACAATCATTTTCACGACAACGCGTGTGTAATAGAACAATGCAGGGACTGAAGTGATAAGGGCTGTTGCAACGAGCACATTGCCCAGTGTGGAGTACATCTGAAAACCAGCCCAGAAAATAAAGACTTTCGCCAGGAAGCCGGCAGGCGGTACTGGCAGCCCGGCCAGGTTGAGCAGGCAGACAGAAAGGGCAAGAGCCAGCCACGGACGTTTGCGAATGAGCCCGCCGAAATCATCTATGTTGTCACTGCCAGTTTCGTTGGAGAAGAGGATAGCTCCGGTGAAAGCGCCGAGATTCATGAAGCCATAAATGATCAGATAAAAGACCATGGCCGAGAGCCCTTCGGATGTGTTGGCGGTGAGACCAATCAAGATATAACCGACGTGAGCTATCGATGAATAAGCAAGCATTCTCTTTAAGGAAGTTTGCGCCAGGGCGATTATGTTGCCGACAACCATCGAAAGAACGGCCAGCGACCCGAGCACGAGAGACCAGTCGGCAGCCGCAGCATCGAACATGATGGACAGCATGCGGATGGCCACGACAAAGCCGCCAAGTTTCGAGCCTACGGAAAGGAAGGCGGTGACCGGCGTGGGCGCGCCTTCGTAAACGTCGGGAGTCCACATGTGGAAGGGAACGATAGAAAGTTTGAAGCCGATAACGCTCAACAACATAATCATCAAAAAGATCACGACGAGCGAGGGCGACTGCGCCAGGGGATAGATCTTCTGGTGAATGTCGTAA
>JAHFBI010000241.1 GCA_023250095.1 Candidatus Melainabacteria bacterium | reverse complement strand
TAACTGCCCAACGTGCGCCTGAGATCATGCAGCCGAAGATCTTGCAATCCAGACAGTGCAAAAAGCTTGTGCCATGCTTTCTTTGGCTCCACCAGGTGCCCCGACCCACCTCTTCCAGGAAATACCCAATCACTCGATGACTCTTCTTTCCTTTCCTTAAGCAACTCAAGTACCCGCCCGGTGAGGGGTATTGTCTGGGAGTCACCAGATTTGGTGCGAGCGATTCGCCATGTGCCAAGCTCAAAGTCTATCTCATTCCAGCGCATTGCCAGCACATTGCTTCGCCGGGCGCCTGTATATAGTGCTACCAGAATCTAATCGCGAGCAGTCTTATTCAGCTTTTCCACGTTAGCAAAGAACGCAGCAAGTTCATCCGGCCGCAAGAACCGTTCCCGGGACTGAGTTCTGAACTTCTTCATCCCAACCCATGGATTCTCAGCTTTCGTCAGCTCATTCAGAATGCACCAGTTGATCGCAGCCCTGGCATACGTCAGCGTATGATTCGCAGCAACGGGCCCGTTGTTCTCTGCTATGTCATTTAGGCGAGCGTGTACTTCAGCTTTCCTGATGGAAGCCAGCTTCCGAGAACGCCAGTCAGCCAAATACCTACGGAATACGGCCTGAATTTCTTCCCATGCCACGCATTTTGCCTTGGCGTGCTGCTCTATATATGCATCGAGCAATTCGCCGAACAAAGGATCTTTGACGACTTTCTTCTTCTCTTCGTGCGGGTTGGCTCCATGAGCGATGGCAGACGACACATCAAGCGCGAGCTTTCGTGCCTGCTCCACGGTGAGGTCTGGAAATGGCCCGATGTACACCCTGTCGGTGCCAGCCATCTTCCGCCGAACGTAGAAACTCTTCTTGCCATTGTTGGTGACGCGCAGCTGGAGCTTGGGTACTTCGGTATCGTAATAGTCCTGGCGCTTCCCTGGTTCGGGAATCGATAGATCTGCCAGAGCAGTTTTCGTGAATCTAAATCGATTAGCCATGTCCCTAGTTTCCGACTGCTGGTACCGCCATGGTAACATTCGGTACCACCCTGGTACCACCTCAGAAAGAAAATCGCATATACCTTTTATGATGGTACCGGAATGGACAATTAGCCACAAGCCTGTACTGGTCATCCATACGAGAAACGATAAGAACTTTGGGACAAGCCCAGAAATGCCGGGACCCACAGCTTCCCAAGCTGTGGGTCGAGAGTTCGAGACTCTACGCCCGCTCCAATTAGAAGAATCGAATAGCCTTCAGTGCCCCATGTGCAAAATCGTTGGGCCTGTGTGGTCATAATAGATCACAGGTACAACTGGCGATGCTAGTCTGGACCTGTCGCGCCGTTTGGCAGATGGCCGTTTCGAGAACCCTTAGTATTCACGCATCAGCAGTTCCTGGCTCGGGAAAAAGTTGCAGAGAATGCGTTGAATCGATCCATGTCAGATGACAACAGACACAATTGCCCCGCACCTGGGAACTGTGATTGTTGCCTTAGTTGTAATCCCTCTGCTCGTAAAAAGGCAGCCTCACGCGTCTCGGCAGGAAGCGAGCCTGCTTGGGCAGACTGATGCGCTCAGGCAGTGCGGTGCCGGCATTCTCCTGGCGCGCCGTGGCCTGTAACATGGCGTTGGTCACTGAATATGTAACTATATCGCGCATGACGTCGCGGCTTGACGCAAAGCCTTGCCCGTTCAGCAGCGAGCCGGCTTCGGCGTTGACAAAACCGGTGGCAGCACCTCCGACTCCATTGGCCAGCGTTCCGGCAGCCAGCCGCCAGTAAGCAGTCGACAACGGCATACCAGCCTTCTTCAGGGCTGCCATAGTCACATCGGTACCTACCGATGCCACAGCAAATGTGAGAGCGTTGGTAGTGCCATTAACAAGCCGATCCCGCCAGAAAGTCTTGTCGCTGCCCGAGGACTGGAAAAGAGTGCCGTAAATCATCCCGTCGAGCGCGCCTTTGGCAAGCGGTGCTGCATAAGTCAGCGTCCTGCCCAGCAAGGGGCTTGCCTCCACGAGTCCGGTCACTTGCGCAGCCATCGGCATCCTCTCCAGAATTCCCGAAGCGCCCATCATGCCGCCAAGCTTTTTTGTAGCCCAGCTGGTGGCCAGATACGGCAGGATGACGCCGACACCGGTGCCAGCAGCCTCGGCAAACCAGTCGGCGCTGCCAAAAGCAGCCGGCGGCGGGGAGTCAATAAGTTGCACGTCCGGCAGGAGCTCACGACCGCTGACATGATTGACTAGCTGAGTAAAACCATCTATGGGCTGCTGGATGCCTGTATAAAGAGCAGCCTGCCCGAACTCACCAGCCAGAGTCTCAATTCGAGAAAGCAATCCTTGCTGTTCGCTTGGAATATTCGGCGGTGAGGAAGAAAGCTCGAATGGCACTGTATGGTCTCCGGCACGCAAGAGTGTCCGCGCTGGTCGACTCTATACGGAACACAAGGATTTTCGACAAGCTAGCAGAGCGTCCGCTTGCCAGACCGCCAAAACCAGACAGATTCAAAGAAAAACTGACGGCATGGAAACCAGATCTCTTCAAAGCTCACCGCCTCTTTGCCCAAACAAATCATTTTCTCGGCAAGACTTCTGCCCTTGAAGGAGAGGTCCATCCGGAGCAAAATAAAGAGTAACAGGCAAACCCGCCGGAGACCCCTTGATTATAGATTCTTCTTTCATGCCACCAGCCCCTGCTCAAACCACGATCGCCCGCCAGCTGCCGCCCCTGCCGGCGCACTGGCGCTCGCTGGCTCATGCCTTTGTGCACCAAGCCAGAGAACGCCCGCATGCCCTTGCTGTGGCTGACTCCCTTGGCATGCACATGACATACGGGCAGCTTTTGGTGGCTGCCGTGGGGCTGGCAAACCATATTGCTGCCCGCCTGTCCTCATGCTCATCGGTCGGCGTTCTGCTTCCACCCTCGACGGCAGGAGTGATAGCCAACCTTGCCGTCACACTTCTGGGTAAGGTGACAGTCAACCTCAATTACACCTTTGCCCAGAGGCAGTTTGACGCTTGCACCAGGGAATGTGAGCTCAAAAACATAATAACTTCAAAAAAGATACTCAAGCGCACTGGACTCGAGCCAGCGGCCGAGATCATCTGCCTCGAAGATGTGATAACTGACGTCAGGCTCATCGAAAAGATAAGCGCCTGGTTCGAAGCCGAGCTGGTCCCTGAGCGCCTGCTCGGCTATTTGCTCGGCGGGCTCGAGCCTGGACGCCGGATACATTTCCCGCGCAAAAGCGGCACGCTCGTCTCTAATTCGGCAAACGGCGCAAGCCGGCTCGACGATCCCGCCACAATTATTTTTTCTGCCGGCAGCACAGCCGAGCCCAAGGGAGTGGTTCTATCCCACTTGAACCTCTTGTCGAACATACATGGCATAAGGTCGCTTGGTCATGTCCAGCCAGGCGAGATAATACTGGGAGTAATACCATTTTTTCATTCCTTCGGTTTGACGATGACCCTCTGGGCACCATTATGTCTTGGCGAAACAGTCGTATACCATTTTGATCCTCTGGACGGACGGCGCATCGGGGACCTCTGCGAGCACTTCCGCGCCACCACCCTCATCTGCACACCTACAATGATGAGCTCATACGTCAGGCGCTGCTCCCCGGAAAGCTTTTCCAGCCTGAGAGCCTGCGTGCTCGGAGGAGAAAAGTTGCAACAGCAACAATTGCATGACATCGAGCAGAAGCTGGGGAAGACACCGATGGAAGGCTACGGGCTGGCAGAGACCTCGCCGGTTGTATCCTGCAATGTGCCAGTCAAAGTCATCCTGGCGGATGGAACGACGACAGATGGCACCAGGCCCGGTACCGTCGGCATACCGCTGCCAGGCACGCAGGTGCGCATTTGCGATCTCGAAACCGGCGCCGAGGCGCCCGTCCTCAAAGCTGGCATGATCCTTGTGAAAGGACCGCAAGTCATGCTTGGCTATTTGAACAAGCCTGAAGTGACGGCGAGAGTGCTCAAAGACGGCTGGTTCACAACCGGGGACATAGGTTTCCTGGACAACGACGGTTTCCTGACAATTACCGGCAGAATGAGTCAGTTCTCCAAAATTGCCGGAGAGATGGTGCCGCACCTGGCTGTCGAAGAGTGCATCCTGAGCGCCGCCGGCGCCGCAGCGCAAGACCTGTGCGTTACTTCCGTACCCGACAAGTCCCGTGGCGAACGCCTCCTTGTGCTCTATGCCTCCCCGTCCATCAAGCCGGCCGAAGTAGTGGCAAAACTGAGAGCAAGTGATATCTCGAGGCTCTGGATACCCGATCCAGCAGATTTCATTCAGACTGCTGCCCTGCCCGTTCTGGGCAACGGTAAATTGGACCTGCGCAAAATCCAGCAAATAGCCCTCCAGAGCGCTTCTCCTCTAGGCATCGCAGCAACTTGACCTCATCGCTCAGGCGTTGCCTCAAATTCTCTTCCTTAAGGACGTGGCGTCACCCTGGCGCCCGGGCGAAGCTGGTCGGAGGCTTTAACAACTACATGATCGCCTGCCGAAAGTGATCCCTCCACTTCGATGAGATCATCCATGGTAGCGCCGGTCTTAACATCCACCCAGTCGGCTGTCCCATCCTTGACTCGAACGACAAAACGTCTTTCAGTGTTGGTTACCACACAAGAAAGCGGCACGAACAATGATGTTTGTTTCTTGTGAGAGGGCCACCACACCTCCGGGTACATGCCTGGCTCCAGCTCACGCCGGTCATTTGCCACGTCAAGCTCCACCGGCATCGTCCTGGTTTTCCTATCCAGAGCGTGTCCGATCCGCTGGATAGTGCCTTGAAATATCCTTTTGCCGAAAGCGGACACAGTGAATTTCACCGTCTTCCCAGGCTCGATTGCCGCAGTATCACTTTCTGGAACAGCTACAACTATCCGCAATTTGCTGATTTGCTGCACGCGAAGCATCGGCGAGCCGTTGTTTCCGGTACCGGTCGGGGCACTGACGAAGCTGCCCTCGTCGACATTTCTTTCGGTCACAACTCCGTCGAAGGGAGCACAAATATTGAGATACGACTCCATTTGCTTGAGCGCTTGCGCCGAGTTCTCAGCTGCGCGTGTGCGCACTTGCGCCGCTTTCATTTCTGCCTTAGCCGCCTCTTCCAGCTCGACGGCAGCAAGAGCGTGAGCGTGGCTGGCCTCAGCCGCCTGCCTTGCGACATCCAACTCGTTGCCGACAACGGCTCCCGGATAGGCAATGGAGGCCTCTTTCATGCGCCTGTATGTCAGATCGTCGGATTCTTGTTTTGCCTTTGCCTCCACAGCTTGAGCTCTTGCTGCCCGCCACTTGCGCCCTGCTTCTTGCTGGGAGATGGCTTCCGCCTGCGCCGTCTGCGCAGCCTGATCCTTCTGTGCCACCAGCTCCGGTGCCTCCAGAGTTGCAATCAGCTGTCCTCGCTTTACCGATGAACCCCTGTCCACACCCAGCCATTTCACAAAGCCGGCTACCCGGGGATAAAGCCCGACATCGCGGTAAGCAACCATCTCTGCCGGCAATCTTGAGACTTTATCCAGCGCCTTTCCTTCAACTGCGACCACTCTTGCCACCGGACAGGCGCTGGCGGCAGCCACGGAACTGCCACTGCCGCCCTTGTCACCGCCGTCTGTCACCTGTGCCTGAGTACACGAGCTTACCAGCCATGGTATGAACAGCATCAGCAACGCTCTTGAAAAACTATACTTGAGCCTCATCGGTCAATCATCCTCACTCAGGAGCAACTCCACCTCTTCCCTGTCTACTTTCGAAAGAAGCGACGAGCTTTGCCTGCCCTCCTTTGCCTGCAGCAGACAAAAAACCGCTGGCACCACAATCAACACGCAAGGAGCCGACGCAAGCAATCCGCCTATGACAGCTCTTCCCAGCGGTGCGGTCTGCTCGCCTCCTTCGCCCATTCCGAAAGCCAGTGGAAGCATGCCGGCAATCATAGCTGCGCTGGTCATCAAAATCGGGCGCAGTCTTAAGTCCCCGGCTTCAAGAGCCGCTTGCTCAACCTGCTTGCCACCTCGGCGATGCTTCTCGGCAAAAGTCGTCAGCAAAATTGCATTGGCTACTCCAATGCCCACAGCCATGATGCCGCCCATGAAAGACTGGACATTGAGCGTAGTGGAAGTGCAAACAAGACCTAATAACACCCCGCAGACAATTGCCGGCGTCGTGCTGATTACAACAAGCGCCAGTCTCAAGCTTTGAAATGTGCCAGCAAGAAGGATGAAAATCGCCACGACCGAGAGCCCGAGCCCGGCACTCAAGCTGCTCATTGCCTGGTCCATGGGCTCTATCTGCCCCCTGAGATTCACGGCAATGCCTTTTGGAGGAGTACCTGTTGCTCTTATCGCCTCCCTCACTGCGCTTGCCGCCCGCCCGAGATCGCCGGCTCTTACATTGGCAGTAATAGTGAGCATGCGCTGCATGTTGTATCGATCGAATTCGCCTGGCATGGCGCCGTACTGGACATCGGCCAGGTCCCCGATAAGCGGGTGCTGGCTGCCGCCCTGACTTGCCGGAATCGTCTTAACGTCCTCGGCCGATTTCATCAGAAACTGCGGTATCTCGACTTGCACCTGATAGGCAACTCCGGTCTTAGGATCTCTCCAGTAATTAGGCGCAATAAATCTGCTTGATGATGTGGCAGACACGAGCGCTCTGCCGACCTGCTCCATTGTCACTCCCAGCTGTCCGGCGCGCTTTCTGTCTACTTTCACATCAACAGTCGGATAATCCAGCGGCTGGGCAAATTGCACGTCAGCCAGACATTTCAAGCTGTGCACCTTCTCGAGCAGTTTCTGCGCAAAGGCTCTGGTCTCGGGCAAGCTAGGACCGGTTACGGCAATCTCCACAGGATTCGACGCTCCAAAATTCATCACCTGGCTGACGATGTCGGCAGGCTCGAAGGACAGCTTCACATCAGGCAGCTCAGCTGCAAATCTCTCCCGCAGCCTCTCTTTCAGCCTTGCCGGGTTGAGTCCGACGCTTTGCTTGAAAGCGACCGACATGACCGCCTCGTGCGAGCCACTGGTCCACAGGTAGATGCTGCTGACAGGATAGCTGGGCGGCTGCGTGCCAACATAGCCCAGGCTGATAAGGACATTGTCCTTTCCGGCCACTTCGCCGATAAGGGCAAGTGATCTCAGGACCAGCTCCTGGGTCCTCTCCACTCTCGTGCCGACAGGCGCTCTGAGCCGCAGTTGCAGCTGTCGGGCATTTACTTGCGGGAATATCTCCGTGCCGACAAGCGCAAGCCCTCCGACAACTGCAACCACCGTCAAAGACAGATAAGCAGCAACCAGCAGCCATCTGAACCTCAAGGCAATCTTGAGGATCGAGCCGTACCCTGCCTTGAGCCTGTGGAGCCACCCTTGCTGATTGTTTTCCTTCTGTGCTCTCAAGAGCCAGGCGGCAAGCACAGGAACAAGAGTGGCTGACAGAACATAGGAAGCGAGCATGGCAAAGGCCACAGAAAGAGACAGTGGGGCAAACAGCGCCTGGATG
>JAHFBI010000240.1 GCA_023250095.1 Candidatus Melainabacteria bacterium | reverse complement strand
AGATGTAGAAAGCCGGCACAAACTTGTTTTCAAAGGCGTCCGTAATTGTGTGCCAGTTGTCGACTACGCAAGGCTGCTTTACTTCGTATTCGTCTATGGCTGCTTTGACGGCTTCCACATTTGTGTCTGATTCCTGCCTGGGCATATGAACGGACACAACTTTCAAACCGTGCGGTCCAAAGGTCTCAATCCAACGCCCGACATCCGGCAGCGATTCCTTGCAAATCCCGCAACTGATCGACCAGAAGTGTATCAGGGTTGTGCTGCCCTTGAGTTCTTCATTGCTGATTGGCTTGCAATTGAACCAGTCTGTCCCGCCATCGAGCGATGGCATGGGACTGTCCATACGTGGGGGCATAGCAACCTCCTTGGCACTGCAATGTCTTTCGATCGATCAAGAAGCTGATGAGCAATTGTACCGGAAAAAACAATCCGCAAAGCCGGGCCTTGCGGATTGTTTGCATTTTGCAGAATTGCTGGCTTAATGTACAGGCTGCCCTGCCATTAAACTTGCAGAGGCTTCTGACCCGGCTTCCAGTCGGCGCCGCAAAGTCCGCCCATCTTGAGAGCTTCGAGAACCCGCAAAGTTTCGTCCACGGAGCGCCCTATGTTGAGAGCATGCACGACCTGGTATTGCAGGATGCCGTCGGGATCGATGATGAAAAGACCGCGCAGGGCGATGCCTTTGTCTTCCAGGAGAACGCCGTAGTCGCGGCTGACATCTTTGGTGATGTCGGAGGCCAGCGGATAGTGAATGGAGCCGAGCCCTCCCTTGTCTTCCCCGGTGTTGATCCAGGCGCGGTGGCTGTAGACGCTGTCAGTAGAGACTGCCAGGATTTCCGCTCCAGCTTTCTTGAACTCTTCGTACTTAGCGCTGAATGCCTTGATTTCGGTCGGGCAGACAAAGGTGAAATCGAGCGGATAGAAGAACAGAACCAGCCACTTCCCCTTGTAATCTGAAAGCTTGATGTTCTCTTTCAGACCTTTCATGTCCTTGGTGGATGGCATGTCAAAGTCAGGAGCCTTTTTTCCAACTTGCAACATGAGTTATTTACTCCAATAGTATGAACCAGCTACATGCTGGATTATGCCTCATGAATCCAGCATTTCGAAAAGCATTAATGGAATTTCCACAATTGCGAAAGTGGCTTGCCATCAGGCTTTCGACAGGCGCACAGCTTCTTCCAGCTCTCTTGTCAGTCCGTGCTCGATGGCATATTTCTGAATAAGGGGGCTCCTGGGATTCCAACCAATGTTGAGCAGATGCAATAAATGGTCTTTCGGCGTGACGCTCTGCTTGCTGCGTCCGAGTTCAGCTTCGTTGACGTTCTCAGCCATGGTTTGCCCCGAGATTGCGTTCAGCTTCGCCTGTCTGTCCGCCGGTTGCTTTATCTGTGTTTGATTATACGATCTTCATTAGAGTGGGCACGTTATCAAAATGCTAAAGGGATCTTTACTAAACTGTTAGGAAATTGACCCGGGAAGACCGGCTCTGCTATCATTTCCCTTTGCCTGTCCTGATTGGACGCCTTGTTGAAAAAGGCGCAAGTCTGGTAATCGTGCTTGAGAACTCGGCTGTCGCGGGCTCGGGAATCGTCAGAAACTCCTTTAATGCCGGAGACTAATATGTACGCTGTCGTAGAAGCAGGTGGTAGACAATATCAGCTCACAGCCGGAAGGTTCCAGGATGTGGATATGGTCGCGGGAGAGCCTGAGCAACCCTTTGTTTTTGACCGTGTGATCATGATTGTCAACGGGGAAGAATCGCTGATCGGCAAGCCGCTTGTCGAAGGAGCAAAGGTTAACGCCCATATCATCCAGCACGGGCGCGGCAAGAAGCTGGTGGTTTATCATTACCGCCCCAAAAAAGGCACGCGCAAGCGTCAGGGGCACCGCCAGGGTTTCACCCGGATTTTCATTGACTCCATTCAGGTCAATGACAAAGTATTGAGCGAAGTGAAAGACGCAGGCAAGCCGACAACCACCAAGTAGACAACACGGCGAAAGCCGCCTGGTCGAAAGTGGCTGCCAAGAGGGCAAGCGCAAAAGTAGTATAGAGCTGGGAGTACATCTGTTATGGCACATAAAAAAGGCGGAGGCTCGACTCGCAACGGGCGCGACAGCCAATCCAAGCGGCTGGGCGTCAAGAAGTACGGCGGAGAGTTCGTTCTTGCCGGCAATATCATCGTAACGCAGCGAGGCACGCGCATTCATCCAGGCGAGAATGTTCGCCGGGCCTGCAACGACAGTCTTTATGCCGTGGCTGACGGCGTGGTCCAGTTCATCATGCAACGCGGGCGCAAGCTGGCCACGATACAACCGTTGGAAACACAGGCCTAGAGCCGACACTAGAGCCAAGATTTTCCAGCAGACCGGCCTCCTGCCGGTCTGCTGTTTTTTCTGGACGCATTTGCGCTATATTTCTTCGAGTATGTCCTTATGCCGCCCTGGAAAACACTGACACCGTGAGCAACCCTGTAAAAACATCGATCCAGGACGTCCTGAGCGGACTGGGCGCGACCTGGCAAGCTGACCTGCCACCGGAAAGTCTCAATGTAAGCTCCCTCTGCTTTGACTCGCGCGATGTGCACCCCGGGAGCGCCTTTTTCTGCCTGCCCGGTGAACATGTCGACGGCAATACCTTCATCGGCGATGCCATCGCCCGCGGTGCTTCATGCGTCATTACGCAAACCGCGCATGATGATCCCGCCTTGCCGCAAATCATCGTGCCAGACGTTCGTCTGGCTCTGGCTCTGGTCTCTGCCTCTTTCTATGGAAACCCCAGCCAACGCCTGCGCTTGATTGGCGTAACCGGAACCAATGGCAAGACTACCACTACCCATTTGATCGAACGGATTATGACGGATGCCGGCAAAAAAACCGGGCTGATCGGCACGCTTGGAACACGCTCGGTGAGCGGAGCTGACTATGCCGAGGCCAAGCACACGACACCGCAGTCGTCGGATTTGCAGCGCATTCTTTCCGCTATGGCCGACTCTGGCTGCTCCCATGTAGCCATGGAAGTCTCCAGCCACGCTCTGGCACTCAAGCGCGTGGCCGGCTGTCACTTTGCAGCAGCCGTTCTCAGCAACATTACCCAGGATCATCTGGACTTTCACAAGACCATGGACAACTACTGGCGAGCCAAAGCCATCCTTTTCGAGGAGCTCAATGAAAGCATTCAGCCTTCCAGGCTGGCTGTTTTGAACAGCGACGATCCGCTGAGCAGTCAGTTCGCCAGACTGCTAGCAAGCTCCATCCGGAAAATCACTTACGGCTGGTCCCAACCGGCCGACATTCATGTGAAGGCAGCTCGATTCGAGTCTGGGGGAAGCCAGCTGACACTTGCCACCCCGGCAGGTGACCTCGATCTTAGCCTGAAGCTAACGGGGCGCTTCAATGTGTATAACACCATGGCTGCCGTTGCGGTGGCACTGGCGGAAGGAGTGCAGCCTGATGGACTTAAAACCTCATTGGAAAACTTTTCAGGTGTGCCCGGGCGTTTCGAAGTAGTGTCGACAGGCGCAAGGCAGGAGCCCTTGTGCATAGTGGACTATGCGCACACGCCCGATGGTCTGGACAATGTCTTGAAAGCCGCTGCCAATGTCGTTCCCGAGGGAGGAAAACTCATCGTAGTTTTCGGTTGCGGAGGCGACCGCGATGCTTCCAAGCGACCACAGATGGGCGAAATCGCCGAATCGAGAGCCCATGAGGTGATCGTAACGTCCGATAATCCCCGCAGCGAAGATCCCCAGCAGATCATTTCCAACATACTGGCCGGGATCAAGAGAATGAGGCATGTCAAAGTCGAGCCCGATCGGCAAAGAGCCATTACATTGGCTGTTCTGAACGCCGATGCCCGGGACGTTGTGGTTGTGGCCGGCAAAGGACACGAGAATTATCAGATCCTGTCTGACCGGGTCATTGCCTTTGACGACCGCCTGGAGCTCCTGCAGGCTCTCAAAGAGCGCCTGGCAACCGGCGGCGACAAAAATTCTCCTGAAAGCCTGAAAAATGAGCGGACTTCGCCAGAAAAATCCCCGCAAGTCTCGTAAAGAGCAGTTTCATCAATGTTGCTGGGTATAATTTAATCAATGCACGTGTCTGGCAGGCCGTGCTTCATTGAGGAATCAAGGTGGGCATTAGCTTCCACATAACTTCAGTTCGGGAAGGCACGATATTTAACGTGATGCAGTTCCTGAGCCTGGAGAAGGTAACCGGCGTATTGAATATTTCGTTTGGGCGCAACATTCCCGAGGTGTTGATCCACTTCACTGCGGGTAAAGCAGCCGCTGCCGAATTCGGGAATCTTCAGGGCGAGCAGATTCTTGACATGCTCTTGTGCCAGGAATATGCGGTCAAGGAAGTCAATTTCGCCCCGGGGCGCGAATCTCAGTTCAAAGAGCAGTCCATAATCAAGGCAAACAGCCTCTCCGGCGCAATGCTCAATGCTTCCAAGGATGTGGACAAGTGTGCCGCCCGTCCTTTCATCTTCGGCTTGCTGCCCATGAATTTCCCGCAAACAGGGCCGGCCGAGTCACTCTTGCACGTCTTCTATGGTTTCGAAAAACACGAAGCATATCTCAAGAGCATCAAACCCTCCGAAGCTGACAAGGAAGCCCCTCTACCGCAATGCGTTCTTTTGCACAGAGCCCTGTCGCGAAATGTGGCTACTTATCAGACACCCCTGGTGCCGCTTAAATCGTTCCGCCCGCTTCTGGAGCTGGTTCAACCGCTGGAGGAGAAGGAAGCCGAGAACCTACGCGGCTACATGCGCAGCCTTCTGCCTCACCCACGAGCCACACATATGCCCCTTGAGCGCTTCTATGCTTTTGCCAGCGCCGTTGAATCCATCGCTTACCGGCGCGGCCCCGAAGCCGGTGACGAGGCGCGACGGGTCATCTACCGTCTGATTCAGTCAACTACGAAACTGAACGAGGCGATTAATGTATGAGAATTGCCCGCCACCAGGGTGATCCCGGCTCCAGCCCCAACCCTGGTACTCACCGTTTCGATGGAGGCTTTCCGCGATCACACGATCACATGGACACACGGACACACTCTGGAAGCCCTCGGCTCACCGGTTACTGTAAGAAGTGCCCTCTGATGTGGCAAGCGGTCTGGACTTGTGCCTAAATGGAACTGTCTTATTCGTTGAGAGCCCTTGAGATGAGCAAGAACAGATTCTCCTGGAAATCGTTTCTGAGCAGTGCCGATGAGCTGGTCGATTTGCTCTCCGTGTCCAAGATTGACTTTCTGACAAGACTGGGAAAACAGGTTCTGCCGGAAGGCTTCTGGGGCGAGGTATCTCTTGAGGCGGAAGGCAGCGAAAATGACTTGCCTGTTGTCTACCTAACTTTTGATGACGGGCCGGATCCCCGCACTACGCCATACTTGCTGGAAGTGCTGGAAGAAGCGAACGTCAAAGCCACTTTCTTTCTTATAGGCTCTCAGGTAGCCCGCCATCCAGAGCTTGTCGAGCAGATTGCCAGGCATGGGCATGAGCTGGGCAATCACAGTTACAACCATTGTTTCATGCCAATGTTGCTCAGCCGTGATCTTGAGAAGGAGATTGCCGACACAAACGAGCGCATCTCAGAGATTACCGGCTGTCCGCCCCCGGTCCTCTTTCGTCCACCTTACGGACTGATGGACCAGCGGGCAGCCGATTGCTTGAAGGAACGGAGCATGAAAGCCGTCTACTGGGGCTCCGCACCTGAAGACTGGAGTCAGCCCGGTTCGCATCGCGTCATCCGGCGAGTCATGTGGCGGGTCAGCCAAGGAACGCTCATTGTTTTGCATGAGGGGCATCTTCTGGGACATCAAACAGCAGCGGCTGCCAAGGAAATAATATATAGATGCAAAAATCTTGGTTACCGTATGGCAAAGGTGGAAATGCGTGCTTGATTTTCGACCCCCGGAGGACAATCCGTTCATCATTGGTCTTTGCAAGCTTGGACTGCCTCTTATCTTGAAATTCAAGCTCCATGACGCCGAAGTGCGGGTCATCGGTGACGGGCTGCAACGCTTCAAGTCCCTTTCCGGCAAGCGTACTGTCATCTGCCCGAACCATTCTTACCGGCACGATCCGGAGGTCATGTTCACTCTGTCGAAATATATGTCGGAAGACTTCAATTTCATTGCCGCCCGGGAAGTTTTCGACTGGAATAACGGGCTGAACGGCTGGCTGCTGCAACATCTGGGCTGCTATTCGGTTGTGCGCGGGGCTGCTGATCGCGAATCTTTCAAGACAACCAAGAACATCATTGCTGCAGGCAAGAAGAAACTGGTGCTCTTCCCTGAAGGGGAGATTTCTCGCCAGAACGATGTGCTCCTGCCTCTGGAGACAGGCGCTGTTCAGTTATCCTTCTGGGCACTTGACGAATTGCAAAAGACCGAACCTGATGCGCCGGTTTTTATTCAACCAGTGGCGCTCAAGTATACATATAAGCGAAACATTACCTCACAACTCGAGTGGTGCATGACCAAGCTCGAGAAACGCCTGGGCATTGACGACCATAATGAGCCCTCTTTATACAAACGCGTAAGAACGGCGGCCGAAGCAGTGCTCTCGGCCCTGGAGCGCCAGTACAACTGCAAAGTCCCTGAAGGCGCAGCCCTCAACGACCGCATGAAAACGGTAAAGATAGCCGCGCTAAAAACAATGGCCGAAGTGCTCGATGTGGAGTTGAACGTCAAGGGCTCACAGCTCGACTGGGTGCGGCAATTGCGCAACACCATGGACGATTTCATCTATGGCGATATAGAGGAGATGTCGCCGTATCAGCGCAAAATGCATGAGGAGAAAGCGGCAAAGATAAAGGGCTATTACCGGGATCTCGACCGCGTGGTCAGTTTCATAGCCATCTATGACGGATATCTCAACCCACCTGCCACGCAGGAGCGGTTGTCCAACGTGATCGAGCTTCTGGAAACAGAAGTTTTCGGGCAGATTTCTGTCAAGGGTCCGCGGCTCATCCTTGTCGATATCGGGCAGCCGATCAACCTTCTGCCCCTCTACACCGAATACAAGAAGAGCAAGCGGACTCTGCTCGACTCCGTAACCTCCGATGTAACCAGACAACTCTCAGGAATGCTCGAGACGATGGACAAAGAGAGGCAACCTGTTTACGTGACATGAATTTCTCTTAGAAACCGTTGCCGTTAATGGTATTATCTAACACTGGGCTGCTTTTCGGCAGCCTGACTGGCTTATGACGGAGCGAATCTCACCTCTTAATGCGCAAGCTTGCTCTCATCGGACTGGGCGCCTCTGGACTCTTCTGCTTAAAGGAACTGGCGGGAGCTGACGTCGAAGTACATGTATTTGACGTCGGGCCACCTTACGACAAGCGCTATGCTTGCCCAATCGATCAAGGCAAGCTAGAAGTCTGCCCGCCAAAAGCCTGCAGCTATTGTGCCCCGGGGCAGTCGGCCGGCAGCTGGAACGACTTCAAAGTTATCCTCTCGGCTTCTCCAGTCATCGGTGGGCGACTCTTCGATCTC
>JAHFBI010000239.1 GCA_023250095.1 Candidatus Melainabacteria bacterium | reverse complement strand
CACAACAGCCTGCTCAAGGCTATCCGCCCGGACAGCAGCCTGTGCCACCACAGCAGTGGGCTCAAGGCTATCCCCCGGGTGGACAGCAGCCTGTGCCACCACAACAGCCTGCTCAAGGCTATCCGCCCGGACAGCAGCCTGTGCCACCACAACAGCCTGCTCAAGGCTATCCGCCCGGACAGCAGCCTGTGCCACCACAGCAGTGGGCTCAAGGCTATCCGCCTGGACAGCAGCCTGTGTCACCACAACAGTGGGCTCAGGATTACCATCCAGCTCCGGCCCACTGGGGCCAGGCGCCACCGCAGCCAGTATCACCGCAGCAATGGGGACTGGGTCCGCTTCAACCTGTTGCGGCCCAACCCGCTGGACAGATTTCGCCAGCAGGTGTCCTCGGCAGCGGGCAGGCGAGCCTGGCTTTGGGCGACATTCTCGTTGCAGCCGGAATCATTCCCGGACCGACTTTGCATTCGGCGCTTACTTTGCAGAACACGGCGCAAGGTGGAACGAGAGCAAAGATCGGCGATATTCTGGTGACATCAGGTACATTACCGCGCCGTACTCTGGACGCAGCTTTGAAGCTGCAGCAGCTGGCCCGCAACGGCACTATCCCTGGTGCCCGCGTTACCGACGTTTTGCGCCAGGTGCACACGACCGGACGTTCGGTTGATGAAATCCTGTCCGAACCCCGTCCTCAACCGGTCAAGACAATCAGCAGAGCAGCCGACAGAGAAACTGAAGTCAGCGATGAGGAGAGAAGGAAAGTCAAGGATGTCCTCAACCTGCTCAAGAATTTTTCCAACGAAGACAGTTCCAGGGCAAAAGAGCTGCTGGAGCTCTTCCAGCAAGCTGGACTGGCTAACACTGAGGCCATTGGTGAAATTCTCGGCAGGGGCATCAGTGCAAATGATGTGGTCAAGATGCTTCTGGTCAAAGAGTTTGTCGATCCGCTTACTTTCGAGGCAGGACTTGCCTGCCAGAGTGCCGTCGCTGCCGGAACGCTTCGCCGCGAGCAGGCTATAATAGCCATCCTCTTTTGCCAGCGCAGCCGGGTGACCCTGGCTGAAGCCATAGTCGAGCTTAACTGGGATGTGAAATTATAGGTCGACTTTAATTACAGATCGAGTGCAGACCAATCACTTTCTTCCCATCTTGCTCTGGCTAAGTATATCGCTCAGCATTTTCCTTGAGCGCAAGGCCGATGTTTCCTGCTGCCCTTCATCTTTAATCATCAGCCTTTGTCTAAGCAGCTTTTCAGCTTCTGCCAGACGGTGTTGATGATAATAGAGATCAGCCAGGCGGGTAAGCGGGATCAACAAAGCCGCACTGTCAGCTTTGTTTGCTTGAGACACAATTGTAAGAGCCTGGCGATATGGCTGCTCAGCTCTCACATCCTCCTTGTTAAGACGGTAACAATCTCCCAGAGAAAGAAGATTGGCCACGGTTTCATTATTTCTTCTGCCTTGAATCTTCTCCCGAATGGCAATCAGGCGCCGGTATAGTGCCGCTGCTTCGCCAAATTCTCCTTGCTTTGTAAGAATTCCTGAGAGACCTTGCACAGGCTTGAGGTGCTCCCGGTCGAGCGCATCCGGGTGAGTGTCGGCTGTGTCGAGAATTTGGTAGCAAACAAGCCGTGCCTGCTTAAAGTCATTGAGAGCCAGATAATCCCGGGCTAGCTCGGCGCGGCAGCGCAGGACCTGGGGGCTATAATCGCCATAGCTGGCAGCAAGCACGGGCAAAGCCTTCTTGCAAGACCTGGACGCTTGCTGAAAGCTGTGCTGAAGCCGCTGACTGACTCCAAGATCTAAAAGAGTTGCCGCAGTGCGGGGGTCATTATTGCCCCAGACTCGGGCGCGCAGGCAAAGCTGTTTCTCAAGAAGAGCATTCAGGCAAGCCTGCGTGCCAGGCCGGTTGTCTTCCACCGAGACGTATGTGGAAGCGATGGTAGACAGGGCTGCATCAGCCTCGCCAGGATCGCTTCGCTCGTTGAGAGCGAAAACGCGCTCATTAAGAAGCCGGGCTTCAGGCAATCTGGCTTCATCGACATACACTGCCGCCAGATCTTTCAGGCATATCGTAAGCTCTTTTGATGACTTCGACCCGGGTCTATCGCACATGTACAGAGCAGCCAGATAACACTTTTCGGACTCGGGCAACTTTGCAGAAAGCAGAAAAGCCCGTCCCTTCTTGCGCATGTCTTCCAGCGCCTGTGGGTCCCCGCCAGGCAGGCTGCCGGAGCCAGGCACAGACGTCTCTTGCAAGGGCACCGCCTGGTCAAGTGACGGCGGGCTCGCTGGCTCGGAGATAACGGCTTGTGTCCTACAGGGCGGTTTTGTCTGATGCCCCAGTCCGGCGACCGTCCTCGCCTGGTCTTCGAGCCGGGAGGACTCCTCTTCCTGTCCTCGCTGGCGCAAAACGCAAGCGAGCCCGTTGGAAGCGGTAACACGGCGCTGGTCGTCTGCCGCAAAGCTGTTGGCTTGCTCAAGAGCCAACCGGTAGCTGGCATCGGCTTCATCCAGACGTCGGTGCACATAGGCTCGCTCGCCGTCAAGGAGATATTTCTCAAAGAAGCGTTGATGATACTGTCGTTCCAGAAGAAGGGTCGTGCCAAATACTGCTGCCGCCGGGAAAAGCAGACATGGTATAAATATCAGCAAGTATCTTGAGTTTTTCACTGATGCTTTGATTTTACCCGTCAACCCCTGGCAGCCATCGCTTTCAAATGTCGAAAGTACTGCTCGTCGACGACGACATCGAGATTCTGGAGAAAGTTGCCGACTTTCTTTCTTTCGAGCGCTACACGGTTGACACTGTCGCCAACGGGCGTGATGCTCTGGAACATTTGAGGGTTTACAAATACGATGTCATTATTCTCGACTGGCATCTTCCGCTGATTAGCGGTGTGCAAGTGTGCCGGGATTTTCGCGCGCAGGGAGGCTCCACTCCAATCCTGATGCTTACCGGCAAGAGCGATATTCTCGACAAAGAGCAAGGACTCGACGCTGGTGCTGACGACTATCTGACCAAGCCCTTTCATGTCAGGGAGCTCTCGGCCAGACTGCGGGCACTTTTGCGAAGGCCTGGTGCGGTGACTGGGTGTCTCTTGAAAATCGGGCATCTCGAACTCGACCCGGCAGGTTATACCGTGCGCGCCGACGGCACTGAAGTGCAGCTGCAACCGCTGGAGTTTGCCTTGCTGGAATTTTTCATGCGCCATCCTGGCCAGGTATTTCCTCCGCAAGCTCTGCTGGATCGTGTCTGGAGCTCCGGCTCGGACGCCACAGTGGACTCGGTTCGAACCTGCGTGAAGATGCTGCGCAAAAAGATTGATCTGGCAGGGCAAGAATCGATTATTTATACTGTGCATGGCGTAGGTTACAAACTAGAGGGCTGAGTCGCTCTGGCTTACCTCGACTGAATCGGTCTTGCCGGCCGGGGCTGGCAGCCGGAACCAGAAAGTGCTGCCTTGACCGGGCTCACTGTCCACGCCGATCGTGCCTTTATGCTCGCCAATTATGGCTTTGCAGATTGCAAGACCAAGTCCTGAACCGCCCTTGTGCTCGGTACCGTCGACTTGCTGAAAGCGATCGAAGATGCGATCTTTAAACTCAAGCGGTATGCCTGGTCCCTGGTCTTTTATAGCAATCTCCACCCACTGGGCTGCTGTCCGGCTCCCGAGTGAAATCGTGCTGCCAGGGGGCGAGAACTTCAGCGAATTGGAGAGGAGATTGACGACGACCTGGATCAAACGATCGGCATCGGCAGCGATCGAAAGCCCGCCTGGCACAATGTCGAGCTTGATGTGCAACTGTTGCGAGAGCGGTCGCACTGCCTCTGCAGCTCTTTCCAGCAGGCTATCCACCGACACCGTCTCGCAACGCATCCGCCATCTACCAGATTCCATGCGGGCAATATCGAGCAGATCGTTTATCAGACGGATGAGCCGCTCGACATTGCGCTCGGCGGACCTTACGTCGGAAAGCACAACCTCCGGTAGCGGCCCGCGAATGCCTTCTGCCAGAAGACTGAGCGATACCTGAATGGAAGTAAGCGGTGTCCTGAGATCGTGTCCGACGATGGACACGAATTCCTGCTTGAGCCGTTCGATCTCCTTGCGGTCCGAGATGTCGTGGGCTACACAGAAAAAAGATTGTTCGCTTTCAACCCAGTGCACGGTCCAGAGCATTTCCACAAGAAGTCCATCGTTGCGCCTGACGCGGTTTTCCAATGCCGAAGATGATGTCCCCTGACGTATGGTGGCAAAGGCTTGCATCGATCTCTCAATGTCGCCTTCGACAATTATTGATAAAACCGGCTTGCCGATAAGATCCCCGGCAGCGCGCCCCCACACCACAGACGCCGCCGGACTGACGGCAGCAAAGGTGCCGTCGGCGGCAATCGAGCAAATTACATCCTTGGCATATTCCACAACCGCTCTTTCTTTTCTGGCAGACTCGGACAGAGCGTCCGACATATCGTGAAAGACATGATCGAGATGCCCGATTTCATCCTTGCCGGAAAGCAGGGGATTGAGGGGGCGATTGCCAGCCAACCGGCGTGTGTTGTCCATCAGGACTTTCAGGCGGTTGTTCGTCCCCTGGTTGAAAAACCAGGCCAGTCCAGCTGCCAGGGCGATATTGACCACGATGCCGGCGGCTATCAGCCTCGAAGCCGTAAGACGCAGGCGAGCCTCAGCGGTAGGGTCGATGATTTCTTTCTGTTGCTCGGCGGCGACCTCGGCAATGGAGTGCAACATCTCGTCTGCCAGTGCCTTGATTTGCCGGCGGTAGTCTCTGGCGGCAAAAATCATTGAGCGCCCGGTGGCTTCTTCCTTGATCTCAGCGAACAGAGCAAGGACCTTGTCAGTTGCAGCCTCCACACGACCGACAGCCTCGATCTGAGCCTGACTCTGCACAGCAAGCCTCTTCAGGAGCTTCACTTCCCTGGGTATGGACTCCATGTTGGCGTTGAATCGCTCCTCAAGTATCGAGCCTCTCATGAGACTCAAGCCTGCAATCGTTATCGCTTGCTCGTAAAACATCTCCGACAATTGAGTGGTCTCGGCAAGAACGGCTTTTGCCCTTGTCTGTCGCTCGGCCTCTAAATCTGCCTGACGCAAGAGCCATGTGAGCACCGCAACAAAGGTCAGCTCGAAGATGAGCGGCACGGATATGAGAATCCAGGCCTTCTGCGAGAGCTTGAGATCTGCTGTAAATCCAGAAATTCTCATCAACCGACCGCCTTGCCAAATCCTCTTGAGGACAGATCGCCGTCGAGCCTGAAGCCACCTACAATGATATACCGGCATTCGGTGGCTCCAGGGACAGACAATTCGAAGCGCTCCATTCGCCTCATCGGAAAGGCATGGGGTCGGTTGATGTTCTGTCGGGCAGGGCAGCAGGGTCCCGACGGAAGTCTTCTATCTGGTTGTGCTCTGAGCACATTCAAGCGCAAACATCGCAGCCAGCCGGGATGCCATGTAAGGCGAAGCTCTTTCAGGGAAATTCAGTCTTGTTTGCCCGGCTCCGGGCTGGAGGGCAGGACTCCGAACCTCCAGGAAACTGTCAGCAGAAGATAAGAGCCACTGCCGGCGGTATCTCTGTCTATCGTATTCATCTCCTCTGTTGCCTATGCTTTTATGCTAATCAACAAGAATGAGCAATTCATGAGCATGATTTGCCGCAAAACGATTGCGCTCAAAATGCCGTCAGCGCACGAAGTTGAGAGGGTTATTCGGTTTTCCGTCGACGCGCACTTCGAAGTGCAGATGCGGTCCGGTGGAAAAACCGGTGGTGCCTTCGTAGCCGATGACGTCGCCCTTGGAGATGTTCTGCCCGGCGCTGGCGTTTATTTTGGAGAGGTGGGCGTACAAAGTAGCCATACCCTTGCCGTGGCTGACGATGACAACCTTGCCATAGCCGCCGTACCAGCCGGAATAAAGCACATTGCCGGAGTCGGCAGCCCGAATTTCAGAGTGATTAGGACCGGCCAGATCGATGCCGGTGTGGAACTTGCGAACACCAAAGATCGGGTGCCTGCGCCAGCCGAACGGAGACGTGATCGAAGCGCGCAGAGGCATGGCAAAGCTGCCACTCCCCTGCGCCATGTTTTTGCTGCTCTTGCTGGCGCACATATCCACGATCTGCCGTTCGAGCTGCAATGATTCCTGGGCAAGCTGGCGTTCCGCCTGCTCGTAAAAGGCCCTTTGCGTGCGCAGGCGCTCGGCCACTTGCTCCTGCGTATCCTTCTCCTTGTTCAGCATGAGAGCTTTGCGGGCGAACTCGCAGACCATATCTCCCAGAGTGCTCTTCTGAGAGCCAAGCTGATTCTTTCTGGCTGCCAGGGCCATGGCTTTAGAGCGCAAATCGAGAAGCAGTTTGCGATCCATGTCGGCGATACGTTCCTGGTAATAGAACAAGTCGAGCAGCCCTTGCAAAGACGACACCTGAAACAACATCTCCAGAAGCCCCAGCCGCTGCCCTTCGTAGATCTCGCGCAGCCTCTTGGAGGCATAATCCGTGAGAATCTCTTCCCTGGACTTCGTCTCGGTCAGGCGATGCTCGGTCTCGTTGATCTTTTTCTCGGTCTTTACAAGCTTTTTCTTGCTGTCGTTGAGGGCGCCGGTCGTGACGTTGAGTTTGCTTCTGATGCGATTTAGCTGCGCATAAGCCACGGCTTCTTTCTTTCGCATGAGCTGAACGCGCTCTTGCAGCTCTTTGCGCTGGCGCTCTACTTCTTTCAAGCGCTGGTGCGCGTCGCAGGCCGCATGGACATGCCTTTCAGCAACGCCTTCGCGAGCTGTCCCTTGAGAAGCCGGACTGGCATTGCAATAGGCGCAAGGCGCAAGAATAATGCTCGCCATGATTATGAGTGCAGCAACGCGGTGCAGATAAGTCACGTAAACTCCGGGCTCCAATCGTCAAGCGTTAAGTCTAACATCCCCCTCTTTGCCGTTCCTTATCCCTTGGAAACAATTGCCACATCAACGAGACTGGCAGGCGAAAAATCCTTTAATGAAGTTATTAAGTCAGGCTAATCGCTGCACAATTGCGTCATACTGTCACCTGCGGCATATCGACACGATTGCGGCAGGGCAAGGGGCACTGGCTCCCTGCAGTTTGTCTGAGAAACATCTCAGCATAGCAGCAAGTGTTTGACCCAAATTAATAGGTAAAAGGACCTCACCCATGTTGAAGGAAATCGTGCAATATCAGCTTAATGTGAAAGGCATTTCGCCTGCGGAATTCACGGAAGTCAAGAGCCCCTGGAGCGGCGAGGTCATTGCTGCCGTTGCGCAGGCCGATGAGTCGGCTATCAAGGCGGCAATCGGAGTTGCTCAGGAAACTTTCCATACCGTAATGCGTAAATTGCCGGCACACAGACGTTCTTTGATTCTTGCCCGCACTGCAGCTGCCCTCATCGAGCGCCAGGAAGAGCTTGCCAGAATTGTGGCGCTCGAAGGCGGAAAGCCAATCAAAGATGCGCGCATTGAGATCAACCGGGCGGCTCAAACATTCGCTATTCCCTCAGAAGAAACCCTC
>JAHFBI010000238.1:1483-7563 GCA_023250095.1 Candidatus Melainabacteria bacterium | reverse complement strand
GACTATTTCCTCAGACTTCTCCGCGTTAAACAGCACGCGCGGATAATCAAGAACAGCTCCCCAGCCCAGGACGAAACCGCTGGCGGCAATCATGAAAGCTTCAAACCCTAAAGCTGCCAGCAACAGGAGCCAGCGCCTTGCCGAAAGGGCCGGAATGAGCAGAAAAAACACATATTGGGGCTTGTACGTGGTTGCCGACAGCAAGAGCCCGGCGGCTACATCCTGCCTCTTGACGAAACAAAAGAAAAACAAGAAGAACAATCCCACCATCAGCCAGCCGCCCTGTTGCCCCATATGCAAGGTCTGGCAGCCGGGAAGCGAGCAAGCAAACATCCAGCAGATGGCAAGCGCGCAAGGTATGGTCCAGCCTCTCAGTCCCCGCATCACGAGCAGGCAACCGCCGAGCCCGACAAAGAGGCTGAACAAATTCCAGACAACGAAAGCAGCCTCCGGCGACAACCAGGCAAGCGGTGCTGCCATCAGAAAGAAATATGGCGGATACTGGAAGTAGAAGGCCTGGTCAAGATGCTCGGGGGCGATAATTGAGTTGACCGAGGCAAGTTGAACTTTCGGATCGTACACGGCAGTACCCGGACCTTGCTGCACCAGCTTGGCCGCGGAATAAGAATTGATGAAATCTATGATATGGAAGTGGCTGTCATCGTCTCTTGAGAAGAGGAGCTTGTGATTGACCAGCTGCATCGAAGTGCTTACCAGGCAGGCCGCAAGGAGAAACGACAGCACTGCGACATAGACCGACTGCCCTCCCAACCAGAAAAATCGCCTTGCGCCTGCCAATTGAACTCCTGCCTGAAGAGGACATCTCCTGCAGCTAAGTATAACGGGCTGGCTGATCCATCACGTACTTCCAGGAAGAGCCCATTTGAGGCAAAATACTCAAATGTCCCTGGCAAGCTCAGCTCTGGTAACTTCGTCTGGGACCGAGAATTGCGGCTGGATCGCCGTACTGAGATACTTGAGATGATGTGGCGGCAAAATAGCCAGAGCTCTTACTCCTGAATGATAACTGCAGCCATCCCTTCAACTTTACTTTGCCTCTTCCTTCTCTTGCTCCGGAGGACAGGAGACTTGCGCGATTCATTTATCTGCGCCATGCTTGTCTTCGCTCTATTGATTTGCCTTGGAACCGAACTCCTCAGCATATCTGGCTTGCTGACGAAGAGCGCTGTCTCGTCTTTCTGGCTCATAGCCCTTCTCATCGTCGCCCTCGGGCTTCGGTGGCAGTGGCGCCAGCCACGCCCGCCCCTCAAGACATCTGCCGAAAGTACACCCTGGTCAGCCAGCGAGATAACTTTCCTCACTGCCATAGTCTTGATATTGACGGTGACAGGCGTAGTGGCCTTTGTCAATCCGCCCAATACCTGGGATTCGATGACTTACCACATGAGCCGGGTCGCCCACTGGGTACAGAATCAAAGCCTGGACAACTACCCCACATCTATCCGCCGGCAGAACTATCTTTCTCCTTTTGCCGAATTCGTCATCCTGCACTTGCAAATTCTCAGCCAGGGCGACCGCTTCGCCAACTTCGTACAATGGTTTGCCGTCATCGGCTGCTTGATCGCCGTCTCTTTGATCGCACGCCAGTTTGGAGCAAACAGGCAAGTACAAATTCTCTCTGCCGTTGTTTGCCTGACGATTCCTATCGGAGCCTTGCAAATTGCCAGCACTCAAACAGATTATGTGCTGTCTTTCTGGATCGCCAGCGCTGCTTACTACACGCTCCTTCTCCTTCGGGCAAGCCCCCGGGAAACTAATTTGCTGGCCTTGAAAGCTGCTTCCTCAATCGCGCTTTCTATCTTTACCAAAGGACTGGCCTACTTTACTGCCTTTCCCTTGTGCCTCTGGCTGGCTTCCATCCTCATCGCGCACAAAGGAGCCCGGGTCTGGAAGATTTTTGCTGCCATGACGGCACTGTCCCTTTCAATAAATGCCGGGCACTTTGCACGCATGATAGCGCTCTATGGGTCGCCTCTGGGCAGCTCCCGCGAGGACGGTCCCAACTGTGTGCTCATGAATGAGCCTCTCAATTTTGCCACTCTTACATCTTCTGTCTTGCGCAACGTTTCAGTCGATCTGGCCACTTTCCACTCAGGCATCAACACAGGAATCACGCTGGCTGTGACGGTCATTCACAATCTGCTCGGGCTCAATGCCAGCGATCCTCATACAACCTGGTGGGTTTGCGGATTCTTGATCCGCACTTTCCCTTTCAACGAGGTTCTCGCCGGCAGCCCGATACACCTGATTCTGTCGCTCATGGCGCTTTCAGCCTGCCTCCTTAGCAAACAACTGCGCGCACGCAAAGAGCTGGTTGTTTACTCCGGCGTCATCATCGCCGGCTATCTTCTTTTGTGCCTCTTCAACCGCTGGCACCCCTGGATGGGGCGCTACCACCTTCCAGTCTACGTGCTCACATCGCCGCTTGTGGCAATCGTCATCTTCAACTCAGGCAAGAGAATCGCCTGCAATCTTGCCGGATTCGCCCTGTTCGCGATGATCGTACCTTATCTTCTTTTCAACGATTTGCGTCCTCTGGCAGGCAAAGAGAATATATTCACTCTCAGCAGAAATCAACAATACTTTCTAGCCCAAAGAGATCTTGAGGCTCCATTTACTCAAGCAGCCGAACTCATAAAGTCTCACGGCTGCAGGAGCGTCGCTCTGAGCACAGGCTGGGATGGCTGGGAATATCCGCTCTGGGTGCTTCTCAACCAGGAGCAAAAGCCGCCGGTGCACATCGAGCACACGCAAGTGAACAATGTGACAAGCAAGCTCACCGACCCTTCAGCCACGCCAGCAAACAGGCCGGATGCTCTGATCGAAATGGTGGACGCTCAGGCAGCAAGAAAACACTCGAGCCAGTTTGAGAGCCAGTGGCGCCAGACCTTCGAATCAGGACCGCTGCGCGTCTATTTTGCCTTACCCCCGGCAAAATCGGACACAGGGAAAGGTCTTTGACCGCCTGTCCAGTTCTTTTTAATTCCCTCATGCATTACTGCCGGCGCCAAATTTTCAGCCAGTAAAGCGTATTGGCTCGCTGGAGCGGGTCAGTCAGATCGTTCAAGCCAGTCATAGTGGCATAAACGTTGAAAGGAACACCGGAGCGGATGAGAGAGACCCAGACCTGCTGCCCGCGAATACCTGTTACCAGACTGTTGACACTGCCTGGATCAAGCCCGCGGGCTGAACGCCCGTTCACGGCCACCAGCGTATCACCGGCCTGGACGCCGGCTCTCTGAGCGCCGCCGCCTGCTTTGACGCCACAAATAACCGGGTAGTCGCTCTGTATCCACGAGATTCCCAGCTCGCCAATTTCAGTTGCCATATTGGCAGAAAACATAGCACTGCGAAAGCGGGCAGCAAAATTGAGACAGTCGAGCTTGGGCATTTCGGCCCGACCGCTGCCCTGAGCGGCACCTGCCTCCAGAGCTCCCTTTTCTTCAACCGCGCCTTGCAAAGGTCCGGACTTTGCCCCGGGGGAACCGGTGTCCGGCTGCTCCCACTGACTGGGATCCAGTCTGGGAATATCGCTTTTGAGAGCGGGGGAAGACGCAGAAGGAGGCAGTGGCTGTTCTTCCCCTTGAGCCTTGCCAGCCCGGGAGGCTGCCGAATTGTCGACCGGAGAAAGTGCAGCCTGGGAGCCCGGTGTTTGCTCGCAGGTCCCCGACAGTTCGTCTTTTGAAGGCAGCACGTCTGACTCCTGCCTGGAGCGAGCTTGAGATGGCTCGGGCACATCTGCTGCCAGGGCGACCTCACATGGCAGAAAGCACAGGCAGAGCAAACCTGCCCACAAGTTGGACAATCCCGCTCTCACAATTATCGGACGACGAATCATCTGGGAATTACAGATTAGAGCCAGCCGGCACAAGCAACCTGAGTGGTACTTACCTCATGACCGGCAGTTTGAAACCACTGCCAGCCTGCATCCAGATCTCCAACGTGCTGTCTGAGTCGCCTGGCTGCAATACCCGGCTCACAAGAGATGGCCTGAGACAGAGCGCCTGCAAAAATATCTCTGCTTCATTCTGCAACCAGCTAAGAACCTGCTTTCCACAGGAAAAAGCGCAATTTCAAAAGATGTCTGACATATTCTATATATTGCCGCCAGGTAACTTTCGTCTGCCCGTGCTGTCTCAGTTGGAAAACAAAAGGCACCTCGGCGATTTGCCTGGCCTGCCCGCGTCCGAGCACTTCCACCAGTATCTTGTAACCTGCCGGGTCGAGCTTGCGCCCGGCTATAACACTGCGGCGCAAGAGGAAAAAACCGCTCATGGGATCTGAGGTCTTGCCAATCACTTCTGGCAGGATCAGCCAGCCCAGAGCCTGAGCGCCTCGAGAGAGAAAGCGCCTGACTGCCCCCCAGCTTCCCAGCCCACCTTCTTGAAGATAACGGCTGGCTATTGCCACATCGGCGCCTTGCTGAACCTTCTCCAGCAAGGCAAGCAAGACTGAAGGCGGATGCTGTAGGTCGCCGTCGATTACCCCGATGATATCCCCTCTTGCGCCCTGCCAGCCCCGCACCACAGCTGTCGACAGTCCGCGCTCATTCAGCCTTCGAATCAGTCTCAACTGGGGATAAGTTCTGGCTGTCTCTTCCACCTGGCGATATGTGCCATCCGGACTGTCATCGTCTACGATAATCAACTCGTAATTTCCAGGAACAGCGCTGTCCAGGGCGCAAGTAAGCTGCTTGACCAGAGGGGCGATATTCTCCCTTTCATTGTAAGTCGGCACCACAAGCGAAAAAAGCACAGCCTGCTCGCCCTGCCCTTGCGCCTCAGGGGAAAGCCCACCTGGACAAGGCAGTGCCTGGCGCTCAGGCACAATCAGCGGTCCCTCTGGCGTAGGAAGAAGACAGGCAATCATTCTCAAAACCCCTTTCAAGCGCTTTGCGGCGCCGGCTCGACAAAAACTTTCAAGAGAAATCTCACGAGACAGCCCCCGATTATAAACAACAAAGCCACCTGCCAGCCAATTGAGGGAACCTGACCAGGGCATAGCAACATGGCAAAATAGATGTTGAGCGCAAGCCAGATGACAAAAGCAGCATTGCTTGCGCTACGCTCCATGCCCGGCGCATCGCCCCAGCGAAAGAATATTATCCAGGCTGAAAGCAACAGAAGACAGGCATCGTAAATTAGCAGATGCGGAGCAGTAAAGAACATGAATGCGATGCCGACAATGAGGATGACATCGCGCCGCGCCTCCTCCGTAAGAGGAAGAAGAGCAATCCTGGCCGAAAGAACCATCCCGAGCCCTAACATGGCCACACCGGTCAGGTAAGAAGGCAGCCTGGCCGCCTGCCAGTATGCCTGGGGCAGAACAAGGATCATGATGCAGGGCAGCGAAATGAAAAGATGATACTGCCAGTAACCCGTGTCTTTTCGGGCAAAAGTCTCGCTGCTCATGTGCACAGAATGAAGCCAGAGAACGAAAGACTGTGCCCCCAGGACAAAAGAGGCAAGAGAATGGATGGCAATCACTCCCAGGGCAATTCCTGCGACAATCAGCCAGGGCTCGCGCTCAGCCATCTGGCAGGAGAATTTTGGGGAGAATCTTCTCAGCAGGGAAAGCAGGGTCAGCCCGCCGACTGCCACCACTACCGGTATCATCACCTGCGGTTTCACCCCCAGGACCGACCAGCAGAGCCCGGCAAAAAACGGGTGTTTGCGCTGCCAGAGACAATAACCAGCTGTTAGGGGGAAAAGCCCGATCACCAGCGAAGTTTGTCCAGTGACAAAAACATTGAGCATGGGGAAAAAAAGAAATGCCGAAAAGAAGACTCGCCAGGGCGAGGCGCGCACGCCATTAACACTGCAGAACAAGAACACCGAAGACAACAAAGCAACTAGCGAAATAACCTGCCAGCAAATCAAAGAGTTGACGGCTGAGCAGCCGGCGATAGGGGCAACACACAGAGCCACAACAGGCGGATAAGTAAAGAGAAAAAGCCCCTTGTCACCGCTTCCATTGAGAAGTTTGCGGGCATAAACGGCGAACTTTTCCCGCCAGAAAGTCTCAGCCGTCAGAGGTGGATAGATATCCTGTGCTGCACC
>JAHFBI010000238.1:0-1473 GCA_023250095.1 Candidatus Melainabacteria bacterium | reverse complement strand
CCATTTCGCACCATATGTCCAGCAACATAAAGAGCTGTAATATAGTCCGTGCCATAAAGTGAGTCGGTCGAACGCCTGTCGCTGGCTGCCACCAAGGCGAACATGAAAAGAAAGCAAGCGACCCCCAGCGCAACAATACTGTTCTTCAACAAAGTTTTAAAACGGTTACAGCTGCTCAACTTCCCCCGCAGCTCAGCGACTGCTTTCAGATGGCACAAAGGACCTTCCCATTTGTGCCCGGCAAAGAGTCGTCAGAAACGTCTGTGACATAATAGCAAAGCCCGCGCGGCAACCCCAAAGGAGTTTCATGAAGGCAGACAGATCTTCGCTCTTCTTTTTCGCCTCGCGCTTTGCGGGGCTCTTCATAATCTTTCTCCTCGTTTTTGCTGACCTGAAACTTCCAGAATTAATGGAAGGATCGGACTTTGAAACAAACTTCTACACAGCCGGGTGCCTGGTAGCGCAAGGCCACCCTGAGCTACTTTATCCGCCACCGGGCTCTCAGTCATATCTGGAGACTGCTTTCAACACGCGCGCCCATGAACTGTTGCCTCATTTGCCCAAGCCAACCACGGCCATTTACATGTACAGCCCTCTTGCGGCAGCCATATTTGCTCCTTTCAGTTTTCTCAGTCCGTCCATGTCCATGCTCGCCTGGCAGACAGTTTCACTTGGCGCCCTCATAGGCTGTGCGGCTTTGCTGGCGCCACTTGTCGGTCAAAAGCTGTCCAATCTCTTCTGGGGCAGCTTCATGTTCTTCCCTGTCTTCCATATACTTCTCATCGGACACATCGCCATTCTTCTGGGTCTTTTGCCCCTTAGTGCGGGCTACTTCCTTGCGTGCCGCAACAGGCCTTTCTCAGCCGGGCTCACTTGGTCTCTCTTGCTTCTCAAGTTGCAATTCCTGCCGGTAGCCCTTCTCTTTAGCGGGGCACTGGCATTGTGCCGCCGGCTGCGTTGCCTCATGGGACTTTTCTGCGGCTTCTCCTTATTGTCCATTTTGAGCGTGACCTTCTTGCCAGCTTCTGTGACGAGCAACTGGCTCTCTTCACTCAAACTCAGCGACACAATTCTCTCCAACCCGATATACGGCTACCCGGCTTACCTTCTTTCTTCCATGCCGGCAGTTTTGCTGCATGCTCTGCCGGAAGACAAGAAAGCTGCAGGCAAGATAGCAGTTTACGTCGTGGCATTTATCATCTCCGTCCTGGCTCTTGTCTTTTGCCGGGACAGACTTCTCAAAGCCAGTCTGGATCTCAAGTCTGCCGCCCCGGAGATAATGTTGCTCGGACTTGCGGTGTTGCCGGTAGTGCTGCCGCATTTTCTATTTTATGATCTCTGCGTCCTCTTGCCAGCCGGCATGATCGTCTTCGGCACCGGCTGGCAACCGGAGACGGCACTGCCTCTCAGGCGTCTGGGACTGGCAGCCTGGGTGGTGATCGATGCCTATTTCATCCTCTTTATGTTCGTCAA
>JAHFBI010000237.1 GCA_023250095.1 Candidatus Melainabacteria bacterium | reverse complement strand
ACATGATTACCGCTTTTATTTTGCCGCCCGCAGCCGGTCTTCTTTTCCTGGGACTGGCCGGGCTTGTCGTTTGGCACTTGTATCAGTATTCTCTTGCCAAACGTGGTGTTGGCGAATGTCGCCAACCAGATTTTCCAAACAGTGGACGCACATCAGAAAGTGCGCCTGACAAAAACAACACTTCTTCCGAGGAGCCGAACATGCTCGACGCCATACCCGAGGTTTCAAACCCGGGCGCAAGCGAGAAACGCTGCCGCCTGCGGGATCTCGGCATCAAGCCGGGTGTTCTGCCCACCGGAGCCAACAACGCCATTACCGACGTGCCAGGCGTTGCCGTCGGACACACGACTCTCATCGAAGGCGATGGGGCGCTCGTGAGAGGACAGGGTCCTGTCCGCACTGGCGTTACAGTCATCATTCCGCACGCAGGAGATCTCTGGAATGAGCGCGTCAGCGCCGGTGCCTTTGTACTCAATGGCAACGGCGCCCTGACCGGACTGGACTGGCTCAAAGAATCTGGATTTCTGGAAGGACCGATCGCTTTGACCAACACACACTCGATTGGTGATGTGTACAAGGCGATGATCCGCTGGATGGTGAAGACTCACCCGGAAATCGGAGTCGATGACGATACTTACCTCCCGGTGGTGGGTGAGTGCGATGACAGCGCTCTCAATGATGCCCAGGGTTTCCACGTCAAAGAAGAACATGTCTTTGCTGCTCTCTCCGGCGCTGCCGGCGGACCAGTGGACGAAGGAGCCGTCGGGGCTGGGACCGGCATGAGCTGTTACGATTTCAAAGGTGGAATCGGTACCGCTTCGCGCCAGGTCGAGATCGAAGGAGAGCGCTATACCGTCGGCGTTCTCGTCAACGCCAACCACGGCGACCGCGATCAGCTCAAGATTGACGGTGTGCCGGTAGGTCAGATCCTGGAAACCGAGATGGCTACCCTGCACCGTGAGGGCTCAATTGTCATCGTCGTCGCCACTGATGCTGCGCTTTCTCCCAGACAGATGGAGCGCATCGCCAAGCGAGCGGCTATGGGACTGGCCCGCACCGGAGCTACAGCCAATAACTCCAGCGGCGATTTTGTCGTGGCATTTTCCACGACGCGCAGAGTTCCGCGAAACTCGCCTTCTGTTGTCCTGAACCTTCCCGAACTGAACGACGACTTCATCTCGCCCTTGTTCAAGGCGACAGCAGAAGCCACGGAAGAGGCGGTCTTGAACTGTCTGACAATGGCTGTCACCACTGTCGGCCGCGACGGCAACAGCTCGCCTGCTCTGCCGCTTGCGCGGGTGCAGGAAATCCTGCGCCAGCACGGACGCCTGTAATCGACAGGTGTTTCTCTCGGTCGCAGACGGTCCACTCCACGTGGAGGCGTCTTGCGCCCGGATTTTTCTTACATCTGTCAATGGAATCTGTTGGTGCCAGACAGGTCAATTCTGCCCTGTCCGGCACTGGAGGTACTTGCCTATGAAGACCTGCAACACGCACCCGATCTGTGGGCTTCTGGAAAAGAAGCACGGGCGGGTGAAACTCTCCGGAATCTACCGGATCTACCTGGGCAAGCGTCTGGGACAGAAGATCTGGATTGTCGATGGCGACAGAGTGTGCCGCGAACTTTATCCGGACTTCATCATGGGTGGCAACGACCAGCGTTACCGTTTCAACCCGCCGGGCGATATCTGGATCGACAATCGCATCGGTGTCGAGGAACTCGAATACACCATCGCCCACGAGCTGATCGAGCGCAAGCTCATGCAAGAGCTGGGGCTGAGCTATGTCCGCGCTCACAACGAGGGCGGGCTGGCGAAGGAAAAGCGCATGCGCGATCGTGATGCTGCCCGGGTGGCTGCCCACGAACGCACGCTTGTCCAGCTGGCTCCGAGCCTGGCGCACGGTGGACCGCGCGGCCGGCTTGTGAAGCCTGTGGGCCTGTCCGGTATCTACCGGGCGTTCTATGGCACCGTGGATGGTGTGTCGGTGTGGATTGTCGACGGGCCGAAGGTCCGCAAGGATCTTCATCCCGACTTCTGCTTCGGCACTCACGATCTGAAGAGCCCTATCGTTCCGAACGGCGAAATCTGGCTGGATTCGGCGATGTCGATTGAAGAGTCGTATTACGCTCTCATGCACCAGAGGATCGAGCGCAAAGCCCTGTCTTCTGGGGTAAAATTCGACCCAGCCTATGACTCGGCGCTAATTGCGGCACTCGATGAGAGAACTGCTCAAGAGAGCCGTGCCCGCAAGCATGAAGCCAGGCTCTTGCCTGTTTCTTACGGAGTGCGTGAGCGGGGCGTGAAGGTGAAGCCATGAACCTGGCTGCGCCACCTTCCCGCCGCCACCACATCAGGGGACAGTTGCATGATGCTCTGTCCCCTTCTTTTTCAGCGAGTACTACTAGGCTCTCTAGTACTACGACTGGGGACCGGCAGGTAAAGCCTTACACATTGTCGCTTTGGAGTCTTTTCCCTCTGTCTGTCAGGCTGTTGTGAGATACAGCGAAACTGGCGCTCACTACATTGTCAGAGATTGACTGTGCAGGTTCTCCTTCTTGCAGAGGCTCCTGCCCGAAGTTGCTGACAGATTTGGAAAGATAATCACTGTCTTTTCTGGCTATATCTCGTCTGCGCGCTTGAGCACACTGTCAACTTCTTGCCGCCGCCCCAGATGCTCGAGAACGCTGGCATAGTCGAGCAGGAGCTTCTTTAACGGCGGCTTATCGATGCCTTTGTTGGCATCGCGCATGTCCAACGCCTCCCTGTAGCAATCAGCTGACTCTTTCCATTTTCCAAGCAATTTCAGGCAATCAGCAATATCGATAATTGCCACTTCCTCATCCGAGGCAACTGCATCCGTTCGCGCCACGAGATCATTGAAATAGCGCTTAAACAGAGGCAGCGCCAGGGAGTATTTCTTTTCTTGCATGTACAGGTGGCCGAGATCGTCTACAGTTGCAGTTGTCTCCCAGTAATCGCCTTTGCCAGCCTCATCGCGAAACTTGAGGCTGACCAGGAGATTTTCTTCGGCTTCTTTGAATCGTCCTTGCTTGACATATATCAGAGCCAGTCCGTGAGTGGCAAAAGCAATAAAAGAGCGGTCCGGGCCCAAGAGTGTCCTTTCTCTGATTCTTTTGGCTTCTTTATAGACAGCTTCAGCTTCGGCAAGCCTGTTGACGCTTTGAAGCCAGTAAGCATAGCGCAAGAGATTCTCGGAGTGCAGGAAGCTATCCCTCTTATAATATTTTTCCGAAGCCATAATTGCTTGCTTGTAATGCATATCGATTGTTGTCTGCGGAACATCCGGAAGATCGGACAGCCCGAAATGGGCTTGAATTGCCTCTTTCGGGTTTTTCTCCCGGGTGGCAAGAAGAAGGGCTTTTTCGAAAGACACTCTGGCGGACTGGAGTTGATTTCCTTGTTTCTGGCGCAAACCCAGCTGATTGGCGGCTGTAGCCGACTGAGGCTCGCACGGCTCATCTGGTGGCTCCTGCTCGCCAATAAGCGCCGGCTTGTCGCTGGCTGGCAACAACTTGGGTGCCATCAGTGACAGTCTAAAGAGATAGAGCCAGGCGCAGATAGCCACAATGATCAAAGCAGAGAGTATGGACTCCGGAGATATACCGGCTGTTATGTTCAGCTTGCCTCGGCGTGATCGCCCACGTTTTTTCAGCGGCGTAAGCGATCTGACAGTCAAGGGAGCAAAGCTGAGGTCAAAGGCTTCTTTCAACTCTTCTGCTGACTGGAACCTGTCTTTGGGATTTTTTTCCAGACATTTGAAGATGACATCGGCAAGGCTCGGGGGGACTCGTATTTCCTGCGCCACAGCACAGAGATCCGGAGCCGAGCTGTTGAGATGCCTATACATTGTGTCAAGAGCACTGGTCCCGCGGAAGGGGGGGCGCCCCGTGAGGGCTTCATACATAAGACAACCTAGAGAATAAATGTCCGAGCGATGATCTGGCGCTTGTCCCAGGCATTGTTCGGGACTCATGTAGGCTGGGCTTCCGAGCAAAGCTCCCGTCTGCGTAAGAGATTGTGCTGACAAGTCTTTGCCTGAAGAGCCCTCTGGTGCCACGGGTAAAATCTTGGCTATGCCGAAATCAAGCACCCACAGGCGATCGTCCCGGTCGACCATGATGTTGCCTGGCTTCAAGTCGCGGTGAACAATGCCTGAGCGGTGGGCAGCAGCAATTGCAGAGAGACATTGACCGAAAATTGTTTGAAAACGGGTAAGCGACAGCGGTCCCTGAGCGTCCAGGATTTCGGATAAAGTCTTTCCTTCCAGATAGTCCATGACCAGGAAAGGTTGTCCCTGGTCCGATAAGCCGAGATGGCGAATCTTGACGATATGGGGATGGGCAAGAAATGCCGCCGTACGCCCCTCCTGACGTATGCGCTCTATGCTCTGCTGATTGCAGCTCAAATGCTTGTGCAGTACTTTAAGGGCCACGAGCTGGTCGAGGAGTTTGTGACGTGCTTTATAGACCACGCCCATGCCGCCCTGCCCGAGCACACCGAGGATTTCATATTGCTCGGCGAACGTTGTGCCTATTAGTTCGTCATGGTTTTCAGCGGTCATCGATGAGCGAGCAATAACGGCAGTTTATCCGGGTGGCAAGAGCAATGTTCCCCTTTTGCTTCACTTACATCATGGTCTGGCAAATTAACAGCTCATTCCAGGTCTTCGAGGACGAGAGATGCACGTACCTCCGCGGCCCCGGCCTGCGCCCACCGATGCAGCCTTTTCAAATTATCGGCGTAAGCAAGCAGTATTTGCTTGAGGTGCTTGATCTTGATGTTGGGATTGTCCGAAACAATCTTGAGTGCCTCCTCGTACCTCTGCGCCGCTTGAGAGTCTTTGCCATTTTGCCCGTAACAATCTGCCAGCTGAAAAATAGCGGTTGCAGCAATTGTGGGCGTTGTGTCCGACCTTTTCAGCAGCGCTTCTACATACCGCTCGAAAAGAGGCAGAGCCTGGGCAACTTTGTGCTGGGCCATCAAGCTCACAGCCAGACCGTTGATAGCATCGAGCACTTCGCGCCAATCGCTGACATTGGCTTGTTCATATATTTCTATCGTGCGCTTGAAATATCTTTCCGCTTTGCCGTATTGCTTCTGCTTCAAGTAAGAATTGCCCAGTCCAAAAGTGACTCCAGCAAGCGACATATGATTGACTCCCACTGCATACTTCTCCCGTATGGCAAGCACTTTTTCCATGTTTGCCATTGCTTGGCTATACATATTTGAACTGTCGAGCCAGCTGGAGTAGTGCAGGAGCGTGTTGGAGTGTTCGTAAGAGGCAGATCCGAAGAACTTCTCCGATAGCTCAAGGGAGCGAAGGCAGTGGAGTCTCCTTTGCTCGGCACTGAGACCTGAACAATCGGAGAGTCCGCAGTGAGCGGTGATTTGCTCGGGGATGTCTCCTGCCTTTTCTGAAAGTGTAAGGGCCCGACCAAATAACAGCCGGGCTTCCTTCTCTAGTTTCCGGGCAAGAGCGGCTCCTGCCAGCTGGTTGGCGGCGTGCGCTGATTGAGGCTCCAGCTGCGATAAGCTCGACCCCGACACAGTATCGCCAGGGGGTGCTGAAGATTGTGTCAGGCTCTGATAGACAATCGAGCCCGACGTCAATATTGCCAGAAAGACAACAGTGACAAGAATAGTCCTCTTGCAGGTTAGGGGAGCCATTGGCAGGAGTTTGCCCTCTTGCCGTCCCCGCGGCGAAGGCGACTGCTCCGGACTTTCCTGGGCACTGCCTGCAATAGCCTCCAGAGCAGCTTTGAGCTGTCCGGCTGACTGAAATCTGTCGTGAGGATTTTTCTCCAGACACTGCAAGATCAACTGGCAAAGAGAAGGAGAAAGAGAAATTTCTGGCACGTCGCGCGCGGGGTCGGGTGTCGGGCTGTTAATGTGTCTGTACATCGTATCGAGAGGCGTGGCGCCGCAAAAGGCTTGTTTGCCAGTGAGAGCCTCATACATGACGCAGCCGAGCGAATAGATGTCTGAGCGACAGTCAGGCACCTGTCCCAGACATTGTTCGGGGCTCATATAGCAGGGGCTGCCGACCAGCGCGCCTGCCTGAGTGAGCGCCAGAGGAGCCTTTGCCGCAGGGACGCCTTCTGTGGGCAGAATTTTGGCAAGGCCAAAATCAAGAACTTTTGTCCGGTCGCCCGGTCCGACCATTATGTTGGCAGGTTTGAGATCGCGATGGACAATACCTGAGCGGTGAGCATGAGCAAGCGCGTCCAGACACTGAGCAAAGATTGAATGAAAACGCTTCACATCCAGTCTGCCCACGCGCTCTAGAATCTCAGAAAGAGTCGAGCCTTCCAGATAGTCCATGACAAGAAAAGGACGTCCCTCGTCCGTAATGCCCAGATGGCGAATTTTGACTATATTAGGGTGATCGAGAAAGGGTGCTGCCCGTCCTTCCTGACTGATGCGCTCCAGGCTGTCCTGGCTGCTGCATAGATGCTTTTGCAGCACCTTGACCGCCACAACCTGATCGAGAAGTTTGTGCCGAGCCTTGTAGACTTCTCCCATGCCGCCGCAGCCAAGCAGAGCCAAGATTTCATATTGCTCGGCAAAAGTCGTGCCGACAAGATCAACTTGAGAGATGGGCACGCTCATCGGCAAGAGTTCCGTCGGTAGTCCGCTTTCTACTGAACATAATGTTCCCTGTTTGCCTCAGTCCACTCAGCAAAGAATCGGGCCAAATAGCCGAGATTTCTCCATCAAACCGCAAAGATGTTTCTGGGCTCTGAAACACTGTTTCCTGGACAGAAGAGCCAGTTTCAGCGTTTTTTCGGTCTTGGGATGTAAGACAACGAGCAATTTTCAGGGCTGACAAGCGATAAGATGACCACATATTAACCAGCCAAGCAGCGGCAGAAGAGCCCTGTGTCGCTGCCTGTTTCCGTCAAGCCCTTATAATATGCCCAGATCTAGGACCGACTCTGGCACAAGACAATGAGCAGCTTCTTTTACAGGAATCTGAAGCGCACTTATCCCGTCGTTCGATCTGCGAAGGGCTCCTGGGTGTGGGACTTGGAGGGCAAAGCCTATCTTGACGGCTCAAGCGGAGCGGTCGTGGTCAACCTCGGGCATGGACTGGCGGAAATAAACGAGGCCATTCAAGATCAACTTTCCCGAGTGGCCTTTGCACACACATCGCAATTTGTTTCCGAACCGGCTCTGAGACTAGCGCAAAAGCTTATCGCCCTGGCCCCGGCTAACTTCCGCCCGGACGGCAGAGTCTATTTTACTTCCGGGGGCTCGGAGGCCGTGGAAACAGCCTTGAAGATGGCCCGCTCTTATTTTGTGGAGAAAGGGCAGGAGAGCCGCCACCTGACTATTTCGCGCTGGAACAGTTATCATGGCAGCACAATGGGCGCCATGTCTGTGACCGGGCATCCGGCAAGGCGCAAGCCATACGTGCCTCTCATCAAAGATCAACTGCACATCAATCCTGCCTATCCGTATCGCTGTCCTTGCGGATCAAAGACCCGCCCCTGCCAGTCGACAGCCTGCTCTCTGTCCAGAGCCGACGAGCTTGAGGCAGCAA
>JAHFBI010000236.1 GCA_023250095.1 Candidatus Melainabacteria bacterium | reverse complement strand
GGCTACCTGTCGTCCCCCCGACTGTTCAACCGCCTTGTAGACGGCGCCCATGGATCCGCGACCGATAAAACCGTTGATTTTATACTTGTCCTGAATGATGCTGCCAAGCAAGGGGTCGCCTGCAACCACAGTCAACTCTACTTCATGCTGCGGGCATGAGCTTTGTTGATCTGGAAATTCCTGGTCGCATACCGGGCAGATTTTCATCTTGGATCAGTTGTTTTCTGACATTAGGGCTATTCCCAGTTGCCGTGACAAGCTATCCCTGCAGGCTCAAAAAATGTCATTGTTGTAAGTGGTCCGGTTCTTGTCAGGCAAGTCGCTTTGCTTGCCAATTGAGTCTGGGAAAAAGTGACTTTCATTTTCTTCTGTCGGGGACTTATAGATCCTGCGGACTCTTGTAAGGATATTCGTCACAAGCACGGCCTCTGCACCGGGTAAAACTCAGGTAGCACCTGCCAGGGACAACTGGTCAAAGGGGTCTTTGGCATAAGTAGCACTCAGGTATAGACTCAGCCCGACGGAGCCTTTTGCGATGATTCGCTTGTTAGTCGTGGACGATCAAGCTCTGGTTCGGCAGGGGCTGGCAGCGCTTCTGTCCCTTTATGATGACTTCGCTGTCGTGGGGGAAGCTGAAAACGGGGAGGAGGCTGTCAGGCTGGCTCAGAGCTTGCAGCCGGATGTCGTCCTCATGGACCTGTCCATGCCCGTAAAAGACGGTGTAAAGGCGACAGCCGAAATTGCTGGAGCCTGCCCTCAAACGAAGATCCTTGTTCTCACCACGTATGATGATGACGATTGTATTGTCAAAGCCCTGCGGGCCGGGGCTTGCGCCTATCTGTTCAAAGATTGCCAGTCGCAGGATGTGGCTGCAGCCATCCGCTCTGTTTATCACGGTTTCTGGCACCTGGGTCCTGGCATTTCGGACAGGGTAATTGCTTGCCTGACATCTTCTGCTCTTCGAAAGAAAGCCTCGCCCAAAGAGATGTTTACAGCTCGGCAGCTGGAAGTTCTCCAGTTGCTTTGCCAGGGCAAAAGCACCAGCGAAATTGCCAGGAGTCTTGCTATCACTCCCAGGACAGTCAACAACCATGTCAGCCAGATTCTGGGGCAGTTGAATGTCAGAGACCGGACACAAGCTGCGCTCTGGGCTCGGCAAAACCTTGATTGAGCCAGCTTTTGCCTGCCTTCTTTCTGCCTGAAGGTTCACTCCAAATTGTCGTGCGCTACAATGTGGCATCCGGAAGCCGCGGGAAAGCTTGGTCAGATGCATGAGGCAGGAGAGAAATCATGAGCGATTCAGACGAGCGGTTCAATCCGCCCAGACCGCAGGTGGCAGGTAGCAGCCCGTACAGCAGCGCGTCAGAGGCAATCCTCAAGGCTTTGCGCCCCCGGCGCGGGCAGGAGACCGGCAAGTGGCTGGCGGCTCTCGGACAGGATTCTGTTGCCTTTTCTTCGGATGCTCAGCCTCAGGTATCAGCTCCGGTCCAGGCGCCGCTTAAGCCGGAGCAACGCGCCGTACTGATGAAGAGCTGGATAGACAAGATGTTCGATGATTTTGAACGCTATTGCTTTGAATTCAATCAGACGGCTGCCGGCACAGATCTCATCATGCAGTGTCAGCGACCGCAATTTGGCGGCGAAGAAACCCAGCAAATGAGTTCCTCTGCTCAGGCTTTGAAGTTTGAGGGGCATCTGACGACCAGATTCTGGACGATGCTCCTCCTTTGTCAGCCGGACAAAATCGACGTGGTTGTCATTCCAGCCGAGATGCGACTTGGCTACAGTATGAATCCATCAGTCAGGCAAGAATATCCATCCTTTATGGAAATCTTTCCTTGCTGGGGCGAGGGTGACCTCAAGTGGAAAGTCGGCGATGAAATCATCTCTGGCGAAATGTTGTCCCCGCTGGCCCGCGAGCTGTTCGGCGATCTTGTCCGGGTTGCCAGCGGCACTATGAGCGAATCCGAACTTTTCTCTGCTCATAGTCTCAAGCTGAAACAAACGGAAGATCGCTCTTCGAGCTCGGGACAGCCTCACTTTGCGCTGTCCGGCGCGCCGTCTTTAGCTCTGGCGTCCCTGTCGCTCTGGGCTGCAGCACGGGCGCTGAACAAGGCTGTAGAGGCGGATATCGACAACCTGGCGCAGGAAGCGTCCAAAGCGTTCCAGGCAGATGATATGAGCCTTTCCGAACGCCACAATCGCCTGATCAAGCGTCTCAAGGATTTTCGTGACAATCTTTCGACTCTCATCGGGGAACTTTCAGTCGAGCGCTAACGGAAGAGTCTCCTTCTGAAGACAGCCCCGAGCGCGAAGCGAAGTATATTGCGCAGCGGCCCGCGTCCGCCCCCGCAACCACCTCCGCCGCCTCCTCCTTCTCCGCCGTCACAGCCACCATTGTCTAGATCGTCGGCGTCTTCGTCGCCTTTCTCGTCACCATTGCCCCCGTCGCAGTCGCCGTCTTCACAAGAGCCGGCGCGCGCAGCTCCCGCTTGGACGCGAGCGTCAGTCCTTTGTCCGCCGCAGGAGCTGCAACCGGAGCCGCCGCAGGAGCAGCAGCTGCCCCTCTCACAGGAGTCACCACTGCAACTGTCGCAGCCTGCCCCGCCGCAGGAGCAGCCGCTGTTTTCTCGGCCGGGACGCTTGCCACCATTGCAACTGTCGCAGCCTGCCCCGCCGCAACCCCGGCAGCCCCCTATGTAATTGAAGACGTCAGTGCATAGGTTTGCGCTGGAGTCTGCTTGCTGACCGCTCCTGATGAGGTTGTTATCGGCCCCGGACTGTAAAGTGTCCTGCCAGAGCGAAAGGATTCGAGGGCTGTATGCTTCTTGTCTGAAACGATCGGATGCTGTTTCACTTGCGCCGAGGGAAAATGCGCCAGAAAGCGAGTCATAAGCTTGGTTTGTATTCCAGTCTTGCTTGAGATCCGCCATATTTGCTCCTGTTGACCGAAACATCCTATCGGTTCAGGATATTGAAGGTTTGTGATTTTTTCGTACCCTGCCGCCGTTCAGGCATGGGGGATTTCCCATCAGCTGGACATTTGCCAATTGGCGCAGCTATCTAAGCGGGGGCGCCTGCAAAGCGCCCCCGTCTGGAAAGTATCTCTTATTAGATGAGCGCGTTCAGGATGTCACTTCAGCGTCGATGATGTCGTCGCCTCTTCCTGCGCCTAAGCCGTCCTGCCCGGATGGTTGCCCGCCCGCCGGATATGGGGATCCCATAGAAGCCGCCGCCTGGCGAGCAGCCACGTCTTGTTGCAGCTGTACGAGCGCAGAGCTAAGCTCGTTTTTCAGCTGCTTCAATGTGTCGTTGTCAGCGTCCTCTTTGAGTCTTTGGCGAAGCTCGCTCAGGAGAGAGTCGGCCTTTGACTTGAATCCTTGACTTGCCTGGTCACCAACTTCCTTTATTTGCCGCTCGACGGCATAGCAAAGCGCATCACATTCATTGCGCGTTTCGGCCCGTTCTTTGCGCTGGCGATCCTCATCCGAATGGGACTGAGCTTCCTTGACCATGCGGTCGATATCTTGCTTTGTGAGGTTTGTGCTGGCCGTGATTGCTATCTTTTGCTCCTTGCCGGTATCTCTATCTTTTGCTGTTACGCTCAGGATGCCGTTGGCGTCGATATCGAAGTGAACCTCGATTTGAGCCTGCCCGCGCGGCGCCGGGCGGATGCCGTCGAGCCGGAAGTTGCCTAGGAGTTTATTGTCCCTGGCCATGGGGCGTTCGCCCTGGCAGACGACGATGTCCACTCCAGGCTGGTTGTCTTCAGCTGTCGAGAAAAGTTCTGATTTGTGAGTAGGAATTGTAGTGTTGCGCTCAACAAGTTTGGTGAACACTCCCCCCATTGTTTCCAGTCCAAGAGACAATGGTGTGACGTCGAGGAGCACCACGTCTTTGACTTCTCCGCCGATGACGCCAGCTTGAATAGCCGCGCCGACAGCCACCACCTCATCCGGGTTGACGCCTTGATTTGGCTCTTTGCCCCCGGTCAATCCTTTCACCAGGTCCTGCACTGCCGGGATGCGTGTGGAGCCACCCACCAGCACCACTTCGTCAATCTGGCTGTAGCTTAGCCTTGCATCGCGCAGAGCTTGTTCCATTGGAGTGCGGCAACGCTCGACCAGGTGCCGCGTGAGCTCGTTGAATTTAGCTTTCGTCAACTTCATGTCCAGGTGCTTGGGACCGGTGGCGTTTGCCGTGACGAAGGGCAGCGAAATAGTTGTTTCACTAACTGAAGACAGCTCTATCTTGGCCTTTTCGGCAGCTTCAGTAAGACGTTGTAGTGCCTGAGGATCTTTGCGCAGGTCTATGCCTTCGAGCTTGATGAACTCAGCGGCTATCCACTCGACCAGGCAACGATCAAAGTCGTCACCGCCCAGGTGTGTGTCTCCGGAAGTGGATTTGACCTCAAAGAGCCCCTCTCCAACTTCCAGAATGGAAACGTCAAATGTGCCGCCTCCCAGGTCGAAGACAAGAATGGTTTCGTTTTGCCCTTTCTTGTCGATGCCATAAGCAAGCGCTGCGGCAGTTGGCTCATTGATAATTCTGAGAACTTCCAGTCCGGCGATAGTCCCGGCGTTCTTCGTCGACTGGCGCTGTGAGTCGTTGAAATAAGCCGGAACAGTGATGACGGCGCCGGTCACTTTCTCGCCGAGATATTTTTCGGCGTCTTCTTTCAGCTTGCGCAGGATCATTGCCGAGATTTCCTCAGGCGAATAATCCTTGCCCTGGATTTGAACCTTGCAGCCGCCGTCTGCGCTTTCTTTTACATTATACGAGACGATCTTGCGCTCGCTTTCCACTTCACCGAAGCGGCGCCCGATGAAACGCTTGATTGAATAGACAGTGTTTTCAGGATTGAGCACTGCCTGCCGCCTGGCCAGCATTCCGACCAGCCGCTCTCCTGCTCTGGAAAAGGCCACGACCGAGGGAGTTGTTCTGCCGCCTTCAGCGTTGGCAATTACCGTGGGCTTCCCGCCCTCCATGACTGCCACGACAGAATTGGTCGTTCCAAGATCTATGCCTACTACTTTACCCATAGTGTGACTCCTTCGGACCGGGAGATGTCTTGTTCGCAACTCAAGCTTAGTTGCTGCCGACTACTAATCATTTAGCCAAGGCTGTCCTTCCGAAGTCCGAAAAGACACCTTTCTTTAATCTTCTTCCGAAATACACAGATGCGATCGAGGGTGACGTATTACATCCGGTATCATAGAAATTTCAGCAGATTGCGATAATCACTCGGGAGCCGGGTGCCGCCTTGCCGAGCGCTTGGTCGAATCAGTTTTTTCGATTCTCTTCAAGTTTCGGATTGGCAACCTTGCTCGGAGCGACCGTCTGGTGCTCCGGGGGAGCGTGTGCCGCCTGCGCCTTCGGGAGTGTCAGCAAATATGCGACGACCAGCTTTACCTCAAGGGGAGTGAGATGAGGATGAGGCATCATGTTCGGATCGCCCTGGTATATTTCCGGATGGCTGCTGACATGCTTTTCCGGGTCAGTAAGCTGAGAAATCAAGAATTCTTCTGAGCGGCGTGTCCAGATACCGTCCAGCGCAACTCCCTCCAGGCAGCCCTTGCCGTTTATGCTATGGCAGGCGCTGCATTCGTTTGCCTGAAACAGCGCTTGCCCGCGTTTGCTGGCGGCACTTGGCTTGTGTGCTTTCATGGACCCGGCAACCTTTGGGGGGTGTTTGCAGCCTGAAGGAGTTGAGCCGTGGCTCAGGCTCCCGAAGGACATGGCACTGATTGCCGCTATCGCTATAGCGTCTTTTGATCTTTTGTAGAAGTGCTGAAAATTGTGCATTGTAAATCCCATCGATGGCGCCTGTAGTTTCTGTTATTGATCCAGGCTCAGGGGCGCGAGGCAGCGACGTTCAGGGCATAGCCAAACCTGACTGAAGTGGAGATCATTTCTGGCGGCAGAATTGATGCCTCAACTTTGGGGTTTTCTGCCTGCTGGAGAAAGTCTTGCACGAAAGCCATGTCTGGAGAAAACTTCTGCTCTTCCACATGGAAGGCACCAAAAAAATTTCCCTTGTGAATAAAACTGAGGCACAACGCCGGGACAGAGGGCTCGGAGATAATCAGGCAGGCTGTCTGCTGTCTTTGCTTTACCCACTTCAAGATGTAAGAGAGATAGTCCGAGGCATTGAGAGTATCTGTTCGTTCGATAGGATAGCCAAGAAACAGAGATGACATCGAAAGGATCACTTCTTCCGGAAGAGCATATTTGAGGACTTTTGTCTCTGGCAGGCGCATATCGTCAAGCATCAATTCCAGTGCGGTTTCTGTGGGCCAGGGTTCGCTCATGTGCCGTTGCCCGTAAATGCAGCCTACTGCTCGTCCTTTGTATATAAGCGCAGCCGAACGAGAAAGATTCTCTTCTGAAAATGCCTTGACACAGCCTGTGCTTTCTTTCCCTTCGATGTCCTCAATCAATTTTTCCAGGCAGCTGTCGCCGGCAGCAAAATTCTCCTCAGCATTATTGCCGAACGGCGGGATCAGGAGATCGGTTGCCCGGCGCAGGCGGAGCCTAAAGGGATGCGAATCGGCCCAGACGGCAAAGGCTGTTTCCGGTGCACTTGTAAGCCCGGCCTGTACGCGGGCAGTCGTTCCCAGCATGTAGGCAAAACTGAGAAGAGCTCGATTATTGTTCATGCAGATGAATGTGGCCGGGACCTCCTGATCGATTGGCAGCATTTCCTGACAGGGCAGGAAGCCGTCGATCATGCTGGGCAGGAGCTTTACAGCATATCCGCCCGGCTCGGCGGCGATTATCCGGCAATAGAGGTTCTGTCCGGGTTGATAATCGGCAGGTGAGTCAGAAACCATGGTTTAACTTTCCCTGGTGGACCGCCCCATATTAGCCTAACTATTGGCCATATGCTTGCCTTAGTTATTGCTCCAGAAGCTCTTTCATTATCTTGTTGTTGTTCTCCAGGTTCTTGATGGCCTCAGGAGCTTGTTTCATCATGTCATCGAGTCCGGGCATCTGAGCGCCGGGAGTCGTCGTCGTCGGGCCGCTGCAGCCAGAACTGTTCGGGCAGGGGCTGCCTGAACCCGCCGGCGCGGATGTGCCGCCCGGGGCAAGAAGTTGATTGACGCTGGGAGTTACCTGAGAGCCCCACGGTGTTGGAGTGCTGCCCTGTCCCATTACCTGGCTGGCTGATGGAGCTATTCCTGAGCCGCCGGAGCCATCCTTGAGACCGGAGTTACCGGCAGCACCTGCCTGACCGAACAGCCATGAGCTGCCGGAGTTGCCAGGTGAGCCAGGCGTTGTGAGGCCCTTCGGTCCGAAGTGCATTTCGCCGATGTCGGATGGGGCATTTATAGCTGCCGGAGTTGTAAGTTTGCCAGGGGCATCGCTTGCGCCAGGCTGTCCGAGCGAGGCACCGTTTTGCCCGCCAAGCTGGCGCAAGGCATCGGCAGCTGTTGGTGTGCCGGATGGCTGGGTGATACCTGCTGGCATTTTTCCAGAGTTGCTGCCCATCTGCTGGTTGATCAGCTGGTTAAGCTCGTCCTCGTCGGAGTTCTGGGCGAGGACCGGGTAGCAAAAGCACAGGGCGACGGCAAGA
>JAHFBI010000235.1 GCA_023250095.1 Candidatus Melainabacteria bacterium | reverse complement strand
GCGGCATGTCCGGAATGAGCGGCGGCATGTCCGGAATGGGCGGCGATATGTCCGGGATGGGCGGCGGCATGTCCGGGACGGGCGGCGGCATGTCCGGAATGGGCAGCGGCATGTCCGGAATGGGCAGCGGCATGTCCGGAATGGGCAGCGGTTCGCCGATGGATATGATTGGCAAAGCTATTGGTGCTGCAGCACAGATGGGTTTGCTTGGTGGAGGCAACAATAGTGGCGGCGGTGGTGGAATGGGCGGGCTTGGTGGTTTTGGCGGTGGCTTCCACAGCTTTGGGCCGGGTCCTGGCTCCGGTGGGCAACGTTCGCCTCTGGGCGGTGGTGGCGGCGGTCAGATGGTGCAACAGGGTGGCAGCTCAGGTGGCGGCATTGGCAAAGCAATCAATAACGTCCCAGGAGTCAAACTGACTAAGACAGTCACCAAGTCAGTGAATCGGGCGGTCAACCGCAACATCGATAGAGCCGTGAACCAGGCTGTTCAAAGGGGAATCAGACGGGCGATCTGGGGCTTTTAGACTGCGCCCTCGTGCCTGCGTGCGGATTTCCTGGCAATAATTGCCTGGATTGGCTGTATTATATGATATCGTAACTCAAAAAAAAGGGGAAAGCTCTGGAGCTGGCTGCTGAACAGCCAGGTGCCAGGACTTTCTCCTGAAAAGGTTCAGTTGATGGCGCGCGCGCCGTAGCGGGACTGCAGGTTCTGCAGGGTGAGCACCATGCCGTATTCGTGCATGATTTTCTGGAGCGTGGCATCATCGGCTCCCTTGGCCAGGTGGTACGTGGTCATCGCCTCGTCGTACATCTGGTTGGACTGCTCACTGAGACCGGCGTGCCGATACAGGCGGGCCAGAAAGAGGTAAGCTTCACCAGCGTCAGCGCTTGGTTTGCCTTGGTTGAGTGCGCCGGCCAGATTCAATGCCTTATGGAGAAATTGTTCGGCCGACGCCAGGTCGCCGCTTTCCACGGACTGCTGGGCAGCCGCGTAGAGGTCATGCTTTGTCATGGACATCATGATGAGCTCTCCTTTCATGCCTTGGCTCGGCTTCTGCCGGGCTGGTCGTGAGTTGTGACTCGTGAGTCGCGGTGTTTGCAACACCAGATACAAGCTTTGCCAAGTCCAGTTACTCCGACGGCCGGTGCGGAGCTTTTGGGTCAACAGCCGGGCACGACAATCTGCACAGGCTCAATTGCAATACTCTTGCTCTATTGTTGAGCAGGCGGCCCTATGAGCAGCACCCGTTGCGCAGAGAAGATGTTGGCTGTGTGGGTTGTCGACTGATCTGAGGGAAGGCTTGGCTTGAAAAACATTGTAAAGAGAAGTGATTTCACAATAGTCCAACAGAGCTGCCCGACAAATGTTTTTTCGCCTGTCAGTGGGGACAATACGCAGGCTGAGCCTGCCTATACCGTCCCGCTAGCTCGCGAGGGACCGCGCACCAGAAGCTGGACGCCGCCCGGGCACGCCGGGCTTCCGTTTTCGGAGAGGTTTACTTGAGGGATTAGAGGCTCACCACTCGGTCATGACTTTGATTTGATTGGCTGCGTCTTTATGGGCGCAGTCCATGGCGTCTTTGACTTTGTCCCAGGGGAAGCGCACCGTGATAAGCGGCTTCACGTCAATGCGCCCGGAAGCCAGCAGATCGATTGCCGTTGGATAAGTGTTTTTGTAGCGGAAGACGCCCTTGAAAGTCAGCTCTTTCTGTGTGATGGCATTGAGATCCATAGGCACTTCCAGAGCACTGAAGAGTCCGACGAATACCAGCGTACCGCCGCGCTTGAGTGCGCGCACAGCTGTTTGTGCTGCCGGCCCGGCGCCGGAGCACTCGATGGCTGTATCGAATCCATAGTTGTCGCTGAGTCTCTTCGTTTCTGCGACGATTTTGTCGCTGTCGAAAGTGCTGATGACCTGAGTCGCTCCGAGTTTATAAGCCATGTCGGCGCGGTTTTGCTTGCCTTCGACGACAGCGATGACGCCCGCGCCGGCAGCTTTGCAGGCAAGCAACGTGACGAGCCCGATTGGTCCGGCTCCGGTGATGAGAACGCGCGAGCCCAGTCCGACCCCACCTTGACGCGTGGCGTGTATGCCTACGGAAAGCGGCTCGATCATGGCTCCTTCGGCAAAGGAGATATGTTCGGGAAGTTTAAAAGCAAACTGCGCCGGATGCACGACATATTCGGCAAATGTGCCATCGTAAGGAGGCGTGGCGTGAAATCTCACTTCAGCGCAGAGGTTGTATGTGCCCCCCTTGCACTGCTGGCAGCTGCCGCAAGGAATTCCCGGCTCCAGCGCTACGCGATCTCCCTTTTTGAGATGAGTGACGCCTGCGCCTACTTCGGCGATTTCGCCGCTGGTTTCATGTCCAAGGATGATTGGCTTTTCGACTATGTAGTCGCCAATCCGCCCGTCGACGTAGTAGTGGACGTCACTGCCACAGATTCCAACGGCTTTCACTTTGACGAGGACCTCTCCTGCACCGGGCCTGGGCATATCTACTTCTTTGATCCCCAGCACATGAGGTTTCTCAAGAACTGCTGCTTTTATTTTCATTTGGCCTGGACCTCTTAATTGGGCTGTCTTGCGGCAGCCCGGACAACGCTTCTAGCCGTTTTTCTTATAGATTGCTCAACCAACAGCGTTCTCAATCGGTTGAGTGCAAATTTTTTGTACGGCTAATTATATACGTCCCTCCTCCCTAGTCCCGGTATGTGGCTTTCTGTTTACATGATTGGCAAAGACTGCTGCGCCAGCCAGGCCAAGCCTCCAGCCTCATTGTTTTGCTAGCTCAGTGCGCCAGTGTCTTGCCTGAGCCCTGGCAAAACACTGGCGCACTTCGGGTCGGCAACCGCCTTGAGCTTTACGATATCAGGCAGCAGGCGTACCCGAACCAGCCGGGGTCACGCTATCTCCTCCAGCTTGTCCCTCGGCCGGGCGTGCCCGGGTCTCGTCCCCTATAATTGGGCTAGGAACCCTCAGGTGACATGGCCAATCTGGTTTGAATTTGCGTGAGGGTTTAACAGTGATAAACATCCAGAATGTTCTCCTGGTTGACGACGACCAGAATCTGCGGCGAATTGGCAAGCTGGCTCTTGAGCGGGTCGGTCGCTGGGACGTCGCTACAGCCGCCTCCGGCGCTGAAGTTATGGAGCTTGTCCGTCAAAATCGTCCGGATGTGATTCTGCTCGATGTTATGATGCCAGGAATGGATGGAACTGAAACGCTGAGAGTGCTCAAAGGTGACAAGAGCACAGCGGCAATTCCAGTGATTTTGATGACCGCTAAAATTCAAACACATGAGCTGACCAGCTACCTGACACTCGGGGCCTCGGGTATTATTGCCAAGCCATTCGATCCCTTGAAGCTACCGTCCGAAATTTCCACTATATTGAGCCATTGTGTCGCTTGCCAGGCGAGGACTTGAAGCCAGGTCATGTACCCCTCATTGAAAATCAAGGTGTCCTTTGCAGTGGTGTTCGCCCTTGCCCTGCTGGGACTCACATGCTCTGTCCTTTGCCGCCGACCTGAACTTAGTCTGGCAAGTCTTGTCTTGCTTCTATCAGCCTGTTTTTTTGCTTTTCTCTGCCACAGGCACAGACTTGATGTGGAAGCGCACATGGCGCTTGTGGATGTCGCGCGGAAGTCCATAGAAAGGCGGCGCGAAGCACAGCATGCTGTCACGAGCGTCCTGTCCGAAGCCGCGGCGCCCGAAGAGGGAATGCCTGAGGTGCTGAAAGCAATCTGCTGCACTTTTGAGTGGGAGGTTGGCCTGTGGTGGTTGCTTGATCCATCAGAAGAATTCTTGTCTTTGTCCGGCATCTGGCAAGCCCCAGACAAGGACCGGTCAAACTTTGTCGAAGCAAGCCGGAAATTACATCTTCCCATAAGCACAGGATTGCCTGGAACGTCCTGGGCGCGCAATGAGCCTGTCTGGCTCGTGGACGCAACTGTCGAGGCCAACTTTCCGCGCGGGCAGGTTGCTGCCGAAGCTGGGTTGCATGCTGCCTGCGCTTTTCCAGTTGTGCGTGGCGAGAAGGTCCTGGGTGTAATGGAATTTTTCAGCCCGGCGATGCAGTCACCTGACGCCGACATGCTAGAGATGTTTGCTGCCTTTGGCAGCCAGCTAGGCCAATTTCTCGAGCGCAAGCAAGCGCTGGCTGCCGTTCTCGAGCATGCGCGCATTGCTGAGTTTGTAGCCGATGTAAGCAGCAAGCTTGCGCAAAGCGACCCCCTGCCGATTATTCTGCACAACTGTTGTGAGAGCATTGTGACCCATCTCGATGCCGCTTTCGCCCGTATCTGGACGCTCAACGATAAGGACAATGTGCTGGAGCTTCAGTCCAGCGCAGGCATGTATACTCACATTGATGGTGCCCATGCCAGGGTTCCGGTCGGCGCTCTCAAGATCGGTCGGATTGCCGAGGAGCGCTTGCCACATCTCAGCAACTCCGTGCTCGACGATCCCAGAGTTGGCGACAGGGAATGGGCCAGGCGAGAAGGTATGGTCTCATTTGCCGGACACCCGCTCATTCTTGCCGACGAAGTAGTCGGAGTCATGGCTATGTTTGCCCGCAAGCCGCTTTCGGACGCCACGTTAAGTGCGCTTGCTTCAGTTGCCAACAGCGTGGCACAGACGATCAGGCGCAAGCGCTCTGAATCGGCACTCATGGTCAGCGAGTCCAGACTGTCGAGCATACTCAATTGCATGAGCGAAGCTGTGATTGTCGCCGATACACAGGGAAAGCTCTTGCTGTTAAACGCCGCAGCGCAGCGGATGTTCCCCATCGACACTGAACTGCCACCGCCGGAGATGTGGGCAGAAAGTTTCAGCTTGTACATGAGCGACATGAGAACATTGTTTCCTCCTGGACAGGACCCGCTGGCCCGGGCTATCCGGGGGGAGCAGGTTGATATGACCGAACTCTATGTCCAGCCGCCCGACAGCACCGGCATGTGGATTACCACTACAGCCAGCCCTCTGCGCTCGCCGGAAGGTTTACTCATCGGCGGGCTTGTGGTCACACGGGATGTCACCGAACGCAAGGCGGCGGAGCGCCGTGTCAGCGAATTCTATTCCACGGTCTCTCATGAGCTCCGAACACCGCTGACTTCAATTCGAGCTTCTCTGGGGCTCATTGAAGGAGGACTGACCGAAGAGCTTCAACCGACGGCAATGGAGCTTGTCGAAATTGCTCGTTCGGAGTGCGATCGGCTGATTCGCCTGGTAAATGACATTCTCGATATGAAAAAAATCGAGGCCGGGCGCCTGGAGCTGATATTGAGCTCTCTCGATCCCGAGAAACTTGTGCTGAGAACCGTTGAGGCTTTGCACGGTTTTGCCGGCGAATCCAGGGTGAGCCTCAAAACTGATGTCAAATCGCAGCACCCGGTGACAGGCGATAGAGATCGCATTTTGCAGGTGCTGACGAATCTTGTCTCCAATGCAGTCAAATTCTCCCTGCCGGAAAGCGAAGTACTCATTGCTGTGGAGCAGGTGCCAGGTCGGCACCTGCGTTTTTCCGTTCATGATCGAGGACCAGGTATTGCAGGCAAGGATGTGAAAAAACTCTTCACGCAATTCCAGCAGCTCGATTCTTCAGATACTCGTCCCAAGGGAGGGACAGGTCTCGGGCTGGCAATTGCCAGATCGATTATCGAAGCGCATGGCGGCACTATCGGTGTTGAGTCACAACCCGGTCAGGGTGCCATGTTCTGGTTCGAGCTGCCCATGGTGACCGTGCGCGCGGCAGAGACGACTGTGCCTGGGTCCCCGAAAGTCCTCATCGTGGACGATGATCCTCCAACGCGAGCTGTAATCGCTCAAATGCTCCGCGGTCTGGAAGTTGAATGTCTGGAAGCTGAAAACGGAGAGCAGGCGCTTTCTCTTTGTGCCTCGGACAACCCCGATCTCATAATTCTCGACTTGATCCTGCCCGGCATGAGCGGCTTTGATGTCGTCGAGCAGCTTAGGCCGAGCAAGTCGGGACAAGTGCCTCTTTTGATTTATTCCGCCCATGAAGCCATGGCGTCCGAGAGGGAGCGTCTGCGGCTCGGCGCTACCCGCTACCTGACCAAAGCCCGCTCCAGCGATGGCGAGTTCATGGAATCAGTGCGCGATCTGCTCGGCGAGCGGCCGCGCGAGCTGAAAGCCTTGCTCACTCCACCACCTTGAAAGGCGAAACTTCCTGAGGCATCGCAGGCCGCAAGACAAGGTCTAGCCTGCCACTCCTGGCACTATCTAGAGTGTCCGACACCATTTTTTACTACTACTTCTTGTAGCACGAGAAACAAAAAAAAGTGTGTGCAAGACCGCGACTGGCAGACGCTCGAGAGAGGCGATGCAACGTCCCTGGGGCGTTGCATCGTATTTGTTCTGGTCGTTCTCCGCAAAGCCAACAAATTCGGGTTTGAGCCCTTCAAGATTCGTTGCCTCCGGAGAATCTCAGATTACTGCGTCCTCGTGTGAAAACCCTTCAGGCTGACAAACTGTCTGACCTGGACAACCCCGGAGGTGTCTTTAGACAAAAGCGTGCTGATACGGTTCACCCACTCAGTTTCTCTCGAGCCTTGTCGAGTTACCGTCTTGATGGTGGCATGTGTGGCTGCCAGCACAGTTTGGGGATCAAATCCCATCGAGTACATGTCTTGAGTGCTGACAGGAGTTTCAAACCACCAGACCTCAGGGGAAAGTTCGCGCTCGACCGTCACCTGAGCGTAAGTATCAATAGCAAAATAGCGATCTCCGGCTCCCCCATCGGCTTTGACGAAGAATCCTTCCTCGAAATTTACGGTGAAGGTCCGTCCGTTGCCGAAATCCATGATATCGCTGACGGTGACGAAAGCGCGACCGTCTTTGAGGACCGGATTGCTGCACGTGAGCTCATCTTGCCAGGTGGCTTTGAGCACTATAGTCTCTTTGTCCGGACCCGGCCCGAAAAGTTCCCACTTGCCGGCGTATTTGCCGACCAGTGCCTGTGCTGCATCAAGTGCGGTTATGGGAGCCTTGGACATAGCGGTTTCTTGAGGGATGACCTTTCGGTCTTGAGCCAGCTTACGGACTGGTTTGCTTGTCTTGCCATCCGGACTGGTTGCCGGGGAGTTTCTCTTCTTGCTTCGTGTTGGCATTATTCTGCCTCCTCGATCGAGAAGGGCTCGGGGACCCTTCAAGCAAGGGGTTGTGGTTCGTGGTCCGCGCGGTCAGTCGTTTTTTCCTGGTCAACCTGTTTGGCAGCCACCAACAACGAAATGTCGTAGCACCAGGGGGTGACAGTGCCTCCTGACCTCGGCTTACACGGCCGGGCATGGAGCTTGTCCTGTGCCGGCGAAGTAAAACTGCCCGAAGGCAGGGTTGCCACACGTTCGACGGTGGTTCCCCTGCCTTCAAGCAGAGAAAGGCAACAAAGCAGGTGTCGAAGCGACAGCCCTGCTGTCGCCATTAGATGGCGCAGGACTGTTCGGACTCTTCGCCGTCCTTGTGGTCATGGCCGCCGCATTTGCCGCCGCAGCCGCCGCCGCTGCCCTTGTCATGGCCGCCCCATTTGCCACCGCAGCCGCCGCCGCTGCGCTTGTCATGGCCGCCGCATTTGCCACCGCAGCC
>JAHFBI010000234.1 GCA_023250095.1 Candidatus Melainabacteria bacterium | reverse complement strand
CTTCGGTCGGCTTGCGTCCGAGTTCCTGAGCCAGTTTGGCGCTGGTTTTTTTGAGCTTGTTGATCGATTCAACCATGTGCACCGGCACGCGGATGGTCCTGGACTTATCGGCCAGCCCCCGGCTGATGGCCTGGCGGATCCACCACGTGGCGTATGTGCTGAATTTGAAGCCTTTTGTATGATCGAATTTCTCCGCGGCGCGGATCAAACCGAGATTGCCTTCCTGGATAAGATCTTGAAATGGCAGACCTCTGTTTACATATTTCTTTGCAATTGATATGACCAGGCGCAGGTTCGCCTGAATTAGCTTCTTCTTGGCGTCTCGATCGCCGCGGGCGATACGCCGCGCCAGCTCGATTTCTTCGTCTGGCTTGATCATCTTTACGCGGCCTATTTCGCGCAAATAAAGCCTGACTGAGTCTTCTGTGAATGAATCTTCTTTGCCGCCAATGCCGGCTAATTGCTCCGGCTCTTCGAGTTCCTCCGGAGCGACGACTTCTTCGGCAGCGTCGAAGAGCGTGACTTCTGACCAGTCATCGGAGAGTTCTTCCGTAAGTCTTGATGCGCCCAAAGCGGTTAAACTCCTGTATCCAACTCTTCGAGGAAGGTAACTTCAATCTACAGGCTTTTTACCCAGTTCAAATGATTCTCTAGCAGTCAAGAGGGACATTAAGTTTTGTAACATTGTTCCCGAAAGGTAGATATGATTTCAATTCCGGGGAATTGTCTCAGTCTCTGGCTGGAGCAGATAGCCTGCAAGTAAAGCTCTGATGCCGCAAGCGGTTTGCTCAAGCAATCACGACTCTGGCAATGCCCTGCCGAAACGCTCGTGTCTAGAGGTTTACCACAGCTGGCGTTTTCTCACCACTATTCTAAGTGCTGAGGAGTCTTACGTATCGGGAACGAAATGTTGCAAGATGTAAGGCCTCTTATCAGCCAGCTTTCTGATATATTCGATAATCGCTTGGAAATCCATAATGCCGGGAGAGTTTCATGACAGCCAAATACAACCGCCGTGAAAAACTAAAACGTCGCAAAGCCAAAGTTGACAGAAAGAAAGCGAAAGTACGCGAGGCTATCGTCAAGTCCAAAGGCAGCAAGGGCTAAGCTTTGACTGCCGGGTCCCAGAAAGTGAAACGCATCATGTCCGGAATGCGCCCGACCGGGCGCCTGCATCTCGGGCATTATTTCGGGGCGTTGCTCAACTGGCTGGAATTTCAAGACAAGTATGAGTCTTATTTTTCCATTGTCGACTGGCACGCGCTGACCACCAAATATCAGTCCAGTCGTGAGATTGAGAGCCACATCTGGGAGATTGCTCTGGATTGGCTCTCTTGTGGCATCGACCCGGGGCAATCAACTATCTATGTCCAGTCGGCAATCCCCGAGATTGCCGAGTTGCACCTTTTGCTCTCGATGGTCACGCCGCAGAACTGGGTCGAAAGAGAGCCCACACTCAAGGACATGGTAAAAATGCTGGCCGCCGATGAAACCGAGGCTCACGAAAAGGTCACATACGGGCTTCTGGGCTATCCAGTTCTGATGACTGCCGATATACTGGCTTTCAAGGCGGAGCTGGTGCCCGTAGGCAAAGATCAAGAATCGCATCTCGAGTTTGCTCGCGATGTGGTGCGCCGCTTCAACCATATATATGGGGTGGAATATTTCGCGCCGCCGAGTCCGAAATTTACGAGCACGCCTTTGCTGAAAGGTGTGGACGGGCAGAAGATGGGCAAATCATATGGCAATGACATAAAGCTGGCCGACACCGATGCCGATACCATCAAAAAGGTCAAGCAGATGATCACTGATCGCACGCGCATTGCAAGGAGCGATCCCGGTCACACCGATCTCTGCGAGGTGCCCTGGCCGATGTACCAGGTTTTTGCTCAGGACATAAAGGATCAAGTCAAGGCTGAATGCGAGTCGGCGCAGATAGGCTGTGTAGACTGCAAAGTTCGGCTGGCAGGCATAATCAACGAATTTTTGCGCCCGATACGGCAAAAGCGCAATGAACTTGACTCGGACAGAGATAGGCTGCGCAAGATTATCGAACATGGCAATGCCAAGGCCCGCAAAGTGGCTCAGCAGACTCTCACAGATGTGCGGGAGATCATGGGGCTTAGCCGCTGGTATTAGCTTGACCAGCCGGAGGCGATCTTTCATGGCTTCCAATGAACGCCCGTGCGACGGCGACCGGCTCAGATCTCTTGAGCTGGCTATTTCTGTCGGCTACGCGGTGAGCTTGCCTCTGTCGCTGACACTCTCCTGGGCGTTACTCATCGCCGGACTGGTTGTCTGGGCGGGGCAGGTCCTCTACCGGTCTTTAAGGAGTGCTCCAGATACGAAGGAGACTGGGGAATCAGGAGGCGAAAAAGCCGGTCTTGCCAGCGACATTCCAGCTGCTTTGGTCCAGCGAGGTAATTTTGCGCCTCTTCTTCTCCCTCTTGCACTGCTTGCCGCCGCTGTCACCATATCTGGTGCTTTCAACGGCGGATCGGTGCCGGGGGTGCTCTGCTCTGGTGGACTGTCTGAGTCCCTGGCCTGCCTTTTCAGTTTGCGAGCACTTCTGACCTATTTCTGGGCCTGTCATCTTTTTTCACACAACCGCGGTGCTGCTTTCACCTGCCTCAAAGCACTCCTGGTGACAGGCGCTCTTGCCGGCATCATGGGCACCATAGAGCAGATATTCGATTTTCATCCTTTTGGCGGCTACAAGTATCTTCAGGGTACAGGTTTTCTCGGGTCGCCCATGCCTTTCGCCGGGCAAATGCAGATTCTCAGCTTGCTTTGTCTTTCGCTTTTGTTCTTCGGCAGCTACCGGAGCTTCAAGCCATGGTTGAGCCGCTTTGATCTATTCTTTTGCCTGACGATGGCCAATCTGGCAGGAGTAGTTTTTGCCGGCGAGCGCAGCGCCTGGTTGGGGGCGGCAGCTGGCGCAGTTGTTCTATCCGCTCTCAAGTCGGGCAAGACGCTTGCTAAGTGCCTCCTTGCCCTGTCCATAATTTCGGCCCTGGGTTGGTTCTGCGTGCCGCTCGTCCACACGCGCATCGAGTCCTTGCTTTCGGGGCAAGCCGACGTCAGCACCAGGGTCCGTCTGACCTTGTGGCGCGAGTCCATCAAGTGTTTCGCTTCATCTCCTTATGTCGGTGTCGGTTTTCGCAAATTCCCGCATTTCGACATCCCCGAAGCTATCGTGCCTGGCAGATCAAGGGATCTCAATCATGCACACAGCAATTATCTGCAGCTGCTTGCCACCAGCGGAGGACTCGGGCTGGCAGCCTATCTGATTCTCTGGTTGGCGGCATTGGCATATGCTTTTGGCCTGTTCAGGCGCTCCTTATCGACTCTGGACGCCGAGGCTACCGGACTGGCCGCTGGCGTGCTGTCGGGAGTTGTGGCTCTCATGGTGGCAGGAATTTTTGAATACAATTTCGGCACTGCGCAGGTGAGGCTTTTGCAATGGTTTGTCCTGGGTATGCTCAGCATCCCTGTCTTGCGCGCCGATGTGCCGCCTGAGCAGGCGCCTTAGGTGCGGGCTTCTACTTTACCTGAGAGGCTGCCGGCGGCTCTCAGCAAGAGTGTTCGGGCAGACCCACTGGCTCTTTTCCGGGACTCTCAAGCAAAAGAGGCAAGCGGAACCAGAAAGTGCTGCCTTTGCCAACCTGGCTTTCCACCCCGATTGTGCCTGAGAGCTGTTCGATGATGGCTTTGCAGATGGCCAGTCCGAGTCCTGCTCCGCCCCTCTTGCGGGAGTCGGAGGCGTCGACTTGCTGGAAGCGCTCGAAAATCGCCTCTTTGAACTTCTCCGGCACGCCGCGACCGCAGTCGCTCACGGATACCTCTACCTGATTATTGGATTCGGTCACGGCAATGCTTACGCTTTGTCCTGGCTGGGAGAATTTGACGGCATTGGAGAGCAGGTTTACCAGAACCTGTACGAGCCGATCACCATCGGCCCGTACAGTGGATTTCGATTCTGAGGCGACGAGCTTGACTGAGTGTTGCTCGGCAAAGCTGGCAACGGACTCGATGGAACGCTCGATTATCTGTGAGATCTCTACTTTCTCCACTTGCATGTCCAGCTTGCCAGCCTCCATCTTCTCGATGTCCAGAAGGTCGTTTATGAGCTTGATCAGCCGGCTGATATTGCGGTCGGCCAGTTTGACCTTGCGCTGTCCATTGTCAGTTAGAGTGCCGTAAGCCCCTTCGTCGAGCAAGGTGAGGAAACCCTGCACGGATGTAAGCGGGGTTCTAAGCTCATGGCTGGCCATGGCGACAAACTCTCTCTTCAGGCGCTCGACTTCATGCCTTGCTGTCACATCCAGGATCACGGCCAGGAAGCGCGGTCCCTCGAGATAATTGAACTCTTTCAGAGACAACTCCACAGGGAAAGACCGGCCGTCTTTGCTGAGAGCTTCCCGGTCGACGATTTTGCCGGTGGCCTTCTGTTTTATTTCTTGCAAAAAGCTGTGATCATCGATCTGTCCGCATCCGGCAAAGAGCATTTTCAACGGCTGCCCCGAAAGTTCATCGAATCTATAGCCGAACATTTCCTCAGTGGCCGGGTTGAGCACATCGATGACTCCTGATGCGTCCACAATCACCAGCCCCACAGGCATGGTCTCAATAATCATGCGTACCCGGGCTTCAGCCGCCAGGGCATTCTCGGTTATTTCTCTTTCTTTGGCTGCTGCCTCCGAAAGAGCCCTGGCCATGTCGGAGAACACCTGGTCGAGTCTGGCGATTTCATCGGCGCCAGGCAGGGGGGGGTTCAAAGGCTGCCCGCGAGCAAGCCTGGTCGTATTGTCCATCAATATCTGCAGGCGGTCGCTCGTGCCTTTGTTGAAGTAAAGGGCCAGTGAGACAGCCAGCAAAATATTGAAACCCACGCCTGCCGCCAGGAAGACTTTCAGCTGCTGTCTTGCACGTGCCTGGGCGAGAGGGCTGGCTTCCTCGATTTTTTTCCACATCTCCACGGATTGATCGGCTTCATTGCCAATCTGGCGCATGGATTTTTTCAAATCCGAGAGTCGTTTGTAACCGCCTATCCGGTCGCCGCTGTCGATAAGCTCCTTGCTCTCATGCAAGCAGGCGACAGCCTTCTGCGCCAGAGCACCTATGCGTTTAATGGAGGAGAGCTCCCCGGGGGAGTCTTTCAATAAATCTTCCAGAGCGGCAAATTCTGGGGTGATTCGTTGAACGGCCGCCTCGAAATGTCCGGCATGCGCTGGCTTGCCTGTGACGGCATAACCGCCTACGGCAGTGCCTGCTTCGATCATATCTCTCATGACATTGCTTATGTGCGAGAGAATTGCCTTGGCATGCGCTTCGCGGCTGATTTCTATCTCGGCTTGTTGGAGGCAGCCGTAGAGGATGGCGACAAAGACCAGCTCGAAGGCAAGAGGCACGGAGACAAGTATCAGCCCTTTGTGAGATAGCTTCAGATTGAATCGCATCTGCCGTCTGCTTCTTTGACCGTCCTCGTGCCATATACCACAGGCAGTACCCTGCCAAGCAAGGACAATAGCGCAAATGCCGCCCTGGAAGGCGGCATTTGCGCATCTCAGTGGTTCGAACAGCAAGGAAGTTCTTGGAGGAGGAAGGCTTAAGAACTACCAACGCACAACTCAGGGCACCGGTGGCTGAAACCGGTCTTGTTCATTACCACTTGATTCTTGATTTGTAGACTTGCTCGACGCTCGGCTCTTCTTGCTTGCGCGCTGCCCGGGTGGGATCGCTGCTGCGCAGCTGATCAGCCGATGAAATGACCTGCCCGCAGTCGCCGCACTTGGGAAGATGGCCTTTCCAGTTGTTGTTGTGGATGACGTGCCCATAAAACTTGCACATGGAGGACTGCTTGCTCTGGGGCGTAAAGAGCAGGAGGATGTCTTGAGCCAGCTGGCTGAGAAAGGCGGCGATTTGCTCGCAAGGATTTGGCACTCTCATTGCCACTTCAGCCGAGCGATGGCGCAAGGAGTTGATTTCGTGAATGTTGAGACGTCCTGCGCGCTGAGTCGGAGTGCAGGGTCTGTCTACGATAGAAATTGCCATTTGATATGCCATTGTCCTTCCCCCTCGGTCAGCCTTAACCGTAATTTCAGTTTAGGCCGCTTTTGTGACAGAATCGGATCAAGGCTGTGACATTTTCGGAACATGGCAAATTGAACTTCCGCGCACAAGGGAGTCGTAAGCGTAGCCCTCAAGGCTCCAGTTTGTAGCCTACCCCGTGGACTGTGCGGATGACCGAGGTGCCGTCGGCCCCGTCGATTTTTTTGCGCAGGCGCTTCAGGCAGGTGCGGATGGCATCGGGTGAGGCATCCGAATCGGCTTTCCAGACTCTGTCGAGTAAAGCTTCAGCGCTGAAAACCTGCCCCGGGTGGCGCATGAGAAACTCGAGCATGGCAAATTCCTTGGGCAGGAGCCCGATTTCGATTCCACCCTTGGTCACATGGTATGTGCTTGGCTCGAGGCTGATATCACCAGCTTTGAGCACGTTGGTCGTCAGTGCCTGTGGGCGGCGGAGCAAAGCCCGGATGCGGGCCGAGAGTTCTTTCATATGGAAAGGTTTGGTCAGATAATCGTCAGCACCGGCATCGAGCCCTGTCTCCTTTTCTTTGATCGCTCCTTTGCCGGTGAGCATGATAATTGGCGTGCTGCCGCCGCTCAGGCGGTACTTGCTGCAAATTTCAATACCGGCCATTTCGGGAAGATCCCAGTCGAGGATGACCAGATCGTAGGCATAAGACTGCAAGTGTTCATACCCCTGCCGCCCGTTATGCACAGCTTCGACAGTATGATGTTCGAACCCGAGCCACTCAACGGTCATCTCGCAAAGGTCCAGATCATCCTCTACTACAAGGATTTTGGCCATTCCATCCTCACGAAACTGAAACTGGCAAGCCGGCTTCTGCCAGGCGCGTTCATTAGTATACCCAGCTTTTCTAGATACTTGCGCGGCAGTCCTTTCATCAGGGATTCTAATCGGCAACGGCTCCTTTCAGCCAGGATCGGGCAAGCTTGTATTCGGGAAATGTTTTGTTGCCATGCGTCGACACCCAGGTAAGGTGCTCCACGGCGTCCTTACTCCTGTTGGATATAAGAAAATCGATCCCGACATATGTGCGGGCCTCCGTCATCATGTCATTGTCCCTGGCTGCTTTCAGCAAACCGTCAAGGGGCAATTGCCCGGCGAAATAAGTGACGATGGGAGACGGCCAGGTCTGCCGGTTGAGATTGTTCCTTGCCTCCTTGAGCCACTGGTTGGCGGAAGTTTGCTCATGAATCTGGCGCAAGCCCAGATAAGCTATCAAAGCAGCATAAGCGGAGTCTCTATCATGCCAGCCTTTCAATGAGATGAACTTACTTCCGTCGGAGGCAGCCTCGCCGCCTTGGTGCAGGCTCAGATAGATCAAAGAGCGGTTGAAATATGCCCTGGCAAACTGAGGATTGATTGAAATGGCTTCTTGATAGTCGGAGACTGCCTCAGCCATGTGACCGATGAGGGCGTAAGCGGCGGCGCGGTTGTAAAAAGCCTGGGCATCGTGGGGCTCAATTTCGATAGCATTGCTGAAATCAGCTATGGCCAGGTCGTATTCTTTCAGTTCGAAATGAGCGTTCCCCC
>JAHFBI010000233.1 GCA_023250095.1 Candidatus Melainabacteria bacterium | reverse complement strand
CGCACCATTTCTTTGAACTCGCTCACCTGTTGCCCGCGCGCGCCGTCAGCTGCCAGGTGCGCTGCTGGTGCCTGGTAGGACATCGGGTTGTAACCCCAGTTGTCAGTTAGAGTCTCACCAGTCAATGGAGCTCCCGTTTCTGGATGGCGCCCGGGCCAGTCGGAGCGGTCGAAATGAAAGATAGGCATCAGCTCAACGGCAGTTATGCCCAGTTGTTGCAAGTGGGGTATCTTCTGGATGAGACCGCGGTATGTGCCTCTCAGGTTGCCCAGTGCTTCATCGCCGAGGGTGAAGCCGCGCAGATTCATTTCGTAGATGATCGAGTCGGACATGGGTGTGCCCGGTGGGCGATCTCCCTGCCAGTCAAACTTGTCCGTCCGTACAGCTACGGATTTGGGCATTTCGGCGGCATTGTCCAGCTTGCTGGGAATTCTGTGCCGGTCAGGGTCTTTGGGATTGGAATTGTCATAGCCGAGCCCCCGCCCCTTCAGATCGCCGATGACGGCTTTGGCCATCGGGTCGACCAGAGCGTTATTGGGGTTGAAACGTGTGCCGTCGACCTGCGGGGTGTGGGGACCGTATGCCCGGTATTGATAGAGCGTGCCGTCAGGCAGCCCTTCCACAAAACGGTGCCAGTTGTCTCCGCTGCGGAAGAGAGGTAGCACCTGACTGGGCACGGTAGACTCCGGGCTGGCATACAGGAGCAACTCCATTTTCGTGGCCCCTTTTGAGGCGATGACGAAATTGATCCCCTTGTCGGTGACGGTTGCCCCCAGAGGCTCTGGTGTTCCCCAGGCAGCCTTATCTATGGGCAGGACAGTATCGCGCCCCTGCCCGCCTTCAGCATCGCCTTTGGACGGGCGCTGAGGAGCCGGCTCCGCCGGAGACTGATTGAGGGAATTCTCGACGGCAGGGCGGTAACGAGGGTCGCTCTTGAAGCGGCTCCATTCCTCCTGCCAGATGGAAGCATAAGTGCGGCCGTCGAGGGCATGTTCGCTTTGAAGAGCGCTTGCTTGCTCTACTACCTTGACAGACCTGGGACCATACAAGCGTGATAGCACACTGTTTTCCGTCTGGCGGGCAAGCGATTCCATTTGAGCGCGCATGGAGAGGAACTGTTTTTCGGCTGCTGAGGGATCGTTTGCCAGCATGGCACCAATGCTCCTGTACTGCCCCTCGAAATCCTGAGCAAGCTTAAGATGACGCAGCTCATGCGCGAGCCTGGCCGGACCGTCTGTCTGCGACAGCTCGACAGTGTTCTTGCCTATATCGGCCAGGCTGAGGCCGGACTTACCTGTTCGGACTCGCGAAAGAGGGTTCTCGAAGGCCAGAGCTTGCAGATCAGGATCTCTAAGCCCGGTCACGAATTGATGCCTGTCGACAGGGATGCCTCTGCCGGAGCGGTCGGCCAGGTCAATCAGTTGGGTGGCTCCCTGCTGAACTACCGGTAAGGCAAAGTTGATGAACCCGCCCGAGGCCATCGACTCAAAACGCCCGCTCCAGTTGGTTTGCCTGGGAGAGCCGCCAGTGAGACTCGACACCATGGCGGAAGTGTCGTAAGAGACGAGTCCGCCGGCTGCGCCCACGGCAAACCGGCCTGCGCCAAGGGCAGTCATCTGGGCGAGCTTCCCTGAGAGCTCGGGTACGGCATTGTGGAGCAAAGAGTTCCCGCCGGAAAACACGGCAAAGCCGGCCATCGAGCCGGCAGCATTGCCCAACCTGGTTTCGCCTTCATTGGGGTTTTTCAAGAAATCGTAAGCGCCGGCACCCAGCACTTGCGCTACCCCTTCGCTGGCCAGAAAGCGAGCTGCAGATCCCCTAATGCCCGCCGCTTCGCCGAAGGAGCGCATGCTGCCACCAGCCAGCTTGCCCATGATGACATAAGGAATTATTGCCCCGGCGGCGCTGGACAGGCTCTGAACTGCCCAGTCAGCAGAGAAAGTTTTTGCTTGTGCCGTATGGGGGAGAGGGACCTTGTCGTGGGCAAATGTGTTGTAGACCTGCAACACGCCAGTTCCGTTGACGAAGGGGTGCAAAACATTGTCAGCCAGCCAGCTTTGCGACTCCTGGCTCGACCCGGGTTCTGACAGCTCCTTTTTCAGCTCCAGTGAGTCTAATCGTTCCCAGACCACTGCTTTGGACCTCGTCTTCCTCTTGCCCCAGAGATCTGACTTTGCCAGCCCCAGTTAAGATTCTCATGTATCTGCACTTGGTAATAAATGGGGAAAATACGACCAATTGTGGCCTGTCTGGCGGGGGGTCACTCAAGGACAAAACCCCGGATGGCCCGCTTTCAGAGGCTTTTTAAGCCAGATGCCCTGCTCTCTGTAAAACAGCTGGCGCCATCTCAAATAACATCCAGTCGCAAGCGGGAGTTAACTTGGAAACCCTGTTTCCACAACTCGATGCCTCCGGTATGATTGCCGGAAGGAAATTTCGGGAGACCGCCATGAAAGTGCTGATCAAGCAAACGACTGCCTTTGTCGGTGCCAGCTTTGTCAGGCGGGATAATGTGGATATCGCCATCGAAGGGGGCAGGATAACAGGGATCGAGCCTGATATTAATTCTGCCGGCAGCACGGTCTTCGACGGGCGAGATTTTTTTGTGACGCCTGGCTTCATCAACAGCCACTTTCATCCCTCGCAGCAGTTGAATCGCGGGCTGGCAATCGGAGTCAGCCACAGCGAGCAAATGGACCTTCTGCACGCCACCGACCGGATCAAAGATCCTGACGCCAAATACGTTCTGTCTTTGATTGCTTTGCTCGAGGGATTGAAAGCCGGCACGACATGCTTCTATTCGGTCGGCTCGGAAATCGAATCGCAGGTGAAAGCATATACGACTCTGGGCTTGCGAGCTGCTTGCACCATGATCCCCAAAGACATTGAAGCTTGTGACAAACCGGCTGAAATTCGCGCAACCACCTGGAGCACGCAGGACCGGCTGAACACGGCAGAGGAACTTCACTTGCGGCACCACGGAGATATGGTGCGCATACATTTTGGAGTGTGCAATGTGCGTTATGCCTCGGACAATTTGATCCAGGGTATGGTCAAGCTGGCTGAGCGATACGATGTCGGTTTTCACATGCACGTTGCTGAAGGTGACGAGTATGTGAAAGAAGCGATAAAACGCACGGGGCATCGGCCGGTGGAGCATCTCCATCATCTTGGCGTTTTGAGCAATCGGGTTGCGCTTGCCCATGCCACGAAGCTGGCGGCTGAGGAGATTGATTTGCTCGCTAGGTCCGGCGCCTCGGTTGTGCACTGTCCTCGAGCTAATGCTTATGTGGCGGTAGGGCTGTGCCCGGTTTCCGCTCTTCTCAATGCCGGAGTCAATGTGGCACTTGGATCGGATGCTGCTGTCAATAACAATTCCAACGAAGTCCGCGGCGAGGCGCTGGTAGCCTACAACAATCTTTCGCACAGACACGAGTCTGTCGATATTGTCGACTACAGATCGCTGTTCCAGATGCTCACCATTAATGGTGCCAGAGCCATGGGTCTCTCTCATGATATCGGGACAATAGATGCCGGCAAGAAAGCCGATGTTGTGCTCTGGTCAAAGAACGATCTGCCTTTCATTCCCGGGCACAATTATCTTGCCGACCTCATTTTTACGGACTCCTGCCGGGCGCATACCGTTTTCGTGGACGGCAAGAAAGTTCTGGAAAATTATGCCAGCTGCCTTCTCGACGAAGGGCAGCTGATAGCCCGAGCCAGAGAAATCTCCGCGGGTTATTATCAATCCTTCGAGCGGGAGATAAGGCAGCATCTCAGATGCGCCGGACGGGAATGACTGCCCGTTGAAGGAGGCGGCAATGTTGACGCTTGCCTGGTAATAAGCGCGGAGATCCAGGATAATGACTGTTCTCTAAGACAGACCAACTTACCATGAGGGATTGCATATGACTTTGCAAACCAGCGATAGCGAGCAGGACGTTTTGAGCAGGCTTCAGTGGCGTTATGCCACCAAGAAGTTCGATGCCTCGCGCAAAATCGACCCTAGCATCTGGGGTCACATAGAAAAGGCACTCGTTCTGACGCCGTCGAGCTTCGGATTGCAGCCCTGGAAGTTTGTCGTCATTACCGACAATGCGGTCAAAGAGAAACTCCCCCCCTTGTCGTGGAACCAGAGGCAGGTAGCTGACTGCTCGCACCTGGTAGTGATAAGCCGTCTTCTGGAAATGACAGCAGCTTATGTCGCCAACTATGTGGACCATGTCGCAAAGGTGCGCGGATTGCAGCAGGAAGCTCTGTCTGAATACAAGGGAATGGTGATGAAGTTCCTTGAGTCCAACTCGCCGGAGTTTCTTTGTGAGTGGATGACAAGGCAGTGCTATATTGCTCTGGGCAATCTCATGACGACAGCCTCAATGTACGGAGTGGACAATTGCCCGATGGAAGGCTTTTCGAGGGGAGCATATGATGAGCTGCTCGACTTGCCCTCTCGCGGCTGCCGCGCTGTCGTCGTCTGCGCGCTCGGGTACAGGGCTGCCGACGATCGCTACAGCCGGCTTACAAAAGTGCGTTTCCCGGCCTCGCAGCTTGTGATTAATATCTAGCGGCATTTGCCCAAATTCGGCTTTTGTCCTGAGTTGTGCAGGGCATTGTGCTATGCACGAGCACCCTGGCACTCTTCTTACAAAGGGCGCTCTCGGGGATGCTGAGTGGGACACGTTCTTTGCGCCAATAAATTCCTGATCAGCGTAAGCATCATGGCCTGCATCTGCTTACGGCCTTTTCCGGGTCGATAGGTCCCGCGCTGGCAGCGTGTCTTTTTTGCACAATTCCACAGTGTCAACAAGACACTGCTGGTGCATTATCTCTTAGTTGTCCTTACCATGATCGAGAGGAAGTGAGCATGTCCGACCAGGCAGGTTCTGGCAGGCAATTGGAAGGAGAGTCTCTGAGTCTGCTGCCCAACTGCAATCCCGCCGAGCTCAGCGGTGGCAAGTCAGGGTGCCAGAACCTCTGGCATGAGATATTCGAGTTGAACAGGGACTTGAAAAGCCAAACTGAGCCTTTGTCTGAGTATTGCCACCAGGCAAGAAAAAAATACCTTGAAAGCCTTGAGTCAGCCGAGTTTGGCGTCCGGCGTTTCGAGCAACTTTTGAAATTCGACACTTTGCGCCCGGTCGGTCCAGGGCAGCTGACCAGCCAGACAATTTCCCGGGCAATAGACAGAGGTTATTTCACGGGAAGAGAAAGGCAAGTGCTTCTTAATTTGCAAGCTCTGATTGAGGAAATCGGCATAGCCGTGCGTCGGGACACGGGTTTTCCTAATTATTCCGACGCTGGCGTCGATCATGCAGTCAGAAGGGTAAACTTGCAAAATCATCTGCGGCGCCTCAAAGAGAGATAGCCTCGGGCTTGTCTTTCATCCTTTCGGATGCGTCTTGCGCCAGCTCTTGTTCAGTTGGCTGGACGCTGTCTGCCTGGACAACAACAATTGTTTTCGGGAACCTTTAATGCACTTTAAGCCGTCCAGGCAATTATAATGGTGCAATCGGGGTGCAAAGAATGAGCTTTCAAACATCTCTAGAAACCGACTCAGCAGGACAGGAAGATTGTAATTTAGCCAGGTCCAGTATGGGGCAGATGGCTGAGCACATCATCTACCGGCATCATGGCTTTTTGAGAAGAGAGCTGCCTCGCCTCTTTCAGTTGCTGGAGCATATTAGGCAAAGTCAGGGTGTCGACCTGGAGAAGGCAGCGGAGATAGAAAAAATATTTCAGGCAGTAAAACAAAAAATAGAGAAACATCTCTGCGACGAAGAAGAACTTCTCTTTCCAATTTGCCGCAGGCTGGAGGCAGGCGAAAAGGTTGAGAGTCCGCACATGGATATGATCGCGCGCCTGCAAGAGATGGAAGTCGAGCATGGCAATGCTGACAGGGCCTTGACCAGAATGAGAGAACTGGCAGGCGGCCTCGCTGCTAGCCCTGAGATGGCCCATCCCTGTCGTGATTTGCTCAGTGGGCTTGAGGCGCTTCAGGCAGATTTGAAAGTGCACGTGGAGAAGGAAAATACTTTTCTTCATCCTTTAGCGTTGGAATTATTGCAGGGGCTTGTCTGAGTGCCCGAGCCGGAAAGACTTTCTGGAGACCAGTAGACAGTGGGCAGTACAGCAATAATGTGGATCCGGGATGGGGTGCTTATCGACCGGATGCACATAAACCCGGTCGCTTTCGCTTTCGCCTCCTTTCTTTATATCCCTCCTGAGCTGCGTGAGGGAACCGATCTTGAAACACTGATCAATTTTGGCTTCGAGAAGTCGGGATTCTCTTGTGCTGACAAGATGATTATGTATAACCGGCAGCGGCGTGACATCCTGCATCCGGTCCATGAGGCAGCCGGTTATTACAATGTCCTTGCCTCCGAAGCTGCAAGCTCGTGCCAGTGCTTTCCCGGTACTGTGGACTTGCTGCGCGATCTCAGCCAGTCCGGTGTGCGCAACTATATAACTTCTGCCGTCGAGCAATATGTATTGGATGCCTGGGCGCAAACCCCGCAGGGACTTTTGATTATGCCCTACATGGAGGAAATTCTCGGCAGGCGTTACAATCTTTCCAAGGGAAAAGATCATTTCCAGCATGTAGCGCAGGAGTTGCGAGGCGGCACCATTTATTATGTCGCTGATGCTGTGGCGGAAATTCAGGCGGCGCAAAAATATGTCTTTGACTATAACATCTCAGCCATCGGCTTTGGCCATGTCATTGGCGCCGGGCGGGTCGCTCAGGCGCTGGAGCTGGTCAAACAAGCATATGACAGACTCGGGGCTGACAGTGTTCCTTATCCCTTGCTGGCAGGCAATCTGGAAATTGACATGGAGCGACTGGAGCTTGCTGACGAAAGCAAAATGGTGCCAGCCTTGCGCGAGGCCGGGGCTCAATATGTGGTGAGCGGTAATACAAGTGAGATAATGCCGAGTTTGCGCCGGTATTTCACGGAGTGTTCCGTGTTGCCTGAAAAAGAAGGGGCGCATCGAACTGCAGGCGTTGACATCCCTTGAGGCAAAAAGCCTGGCGAGCAGCCGCTCTAAGAGATAGAATGCGCCTCTTGGGATATGAGGGTGTTTGAGTCAGAGACAGCAGGGAGCATAGCGCATGCAGCTTACAAGCGTCAAAATCGACAAACCGGAGTCGGTTAATTTCATTCTTGGTCAGAGCCATTTTATCAAGACTGTCGAAGACATTCACGAGGCTCTGGTCGCCACTGTCCCTGGTATCAAGTGTGGGCTGGCATTTTGCGAAGCTTCCGGTCCGGCTCTTGTGCGCTTCAGCGGCACGGATGAAGAGATGATTACTCTGGCAAAGAAAAACGCTCTGGCGCTTTCAGCCGGACATTCTTTCATTGTGTTTCTTGGCGATGGGTTTTTCCCGGTGAATGTCCTCAACACAATCAAGATGGTTCCTGAGGTCTGTCACATTTTTTGCGCCACGTCCAATCCTGTGGAAGTTATTCTGGCTGAAACAGATGAGGGCCGGGGCATCCTCGGAGTCGTGGACGGAGTCAGAAGCCAGGGGCTGGAGGGCGATGCCGAAATCAAGGCCCGCAAGGACTTTCTGCGGATGATTGGCTATAAGCTCTAAGAGAGTCGTTTCACAAAGCGCTTCATGCGTTGCAGGGCAATTTCGATCTTTTCGACCGC
>JAHFBI010000232.1 GCA_023250095.1 Candidatus Melainabacteria bacterium | reverse complement strand
AGTCTTATTACAACGACCCTCAGTACCTCCATCTTGACGTCACCCGTCCAGGACCGATCACCGGTCGCGATATCATTTGCCCGGCCGATGTGAACATCATCAACCCGGACTGGCAGCTCTGCACGCTCACCGAAGAAGGTCGCGTCAGGGCCGAAATTACTGTGGAGCGCGGGCGTGGTTATGTTCCTGCCGACGCTCACAGCCACTACAAGCAGGCCATCGATGTCCTGCCCATCGATGCGGTATTCATGCCGATTCGCAAAGTCAGCTACAACGTAGAGCCTACCCGCGTGGGCGAGTCGACTGATTTCGACAAGCTGACAATCGAGATCTGGTCCAATGGATCGATCGACGCCGCCGAAGCCGTCAGCCAGGCTGCTCGCCAGCTTATCGATCATCTGGTGCCTATTGCCGAGCTGTCCGGACGCCCGGTGGTGCCGGTTACGGCTACCCCCAGCCAGCCCGATGGCAAGCACCACTCGATCTCCATCGAAGAGCTCGAACTTTCGGTACGTGCTTACAACTGTCTCAAGAGAGCCAATATCCACTCTCTGGGCGAGTTGCTCAAGCTCACTTACGACGATCTGATGAACATCAAGAACTTCGGCAAGAAGTCCGCCGATGAAGTCATCGAGCGCCTGCGCCAGTTTGGGCTCACTCTTTCAGATTCCCCCAAGGTCTAAGCGCGACAGCTGAGGCCCGTAAACATCAAGGATCACTATCATGCGTCACCGCGTCCCAGGAAATCGTTTAAGCCGTCCCTACGACCAGCAGAAAGCTGTCTTGAGATCACTTGCTACCGAGCTTCTGCGTCACGATGAAATCATCACCACGCTCGCCAAAGCAAAAGCCGTCCGCGGCGAGGCCGAGAGGATGATTACTCTGGCCAAGCGCGGACGCCTCGCCGAGCCTGGACTCCACAAGAAAGCCAAGGAAGGCGATGCACAGGCAGCCAAACAGGTGGCCAAGCATGTGCACCACCGCCGCCAGCTTTCAGCTTATATCTACGATTCAGACGTGGTCAAGCGCGTGGTCGATGTTGTCGCTCCGCGCTATCAAGAGCGGGCCGGCGGCTATACACGTATCATCCGTGCTGGTTTCCGCCGTGGCGATGCCGCACCGATGGCCATCATCCAGCTCGTATAGGCTCTCGCTTCTGCCGATTTGTGCCTCAAGGGCTGCGCTTTGCACAGCCCTTGAGGCTATTTTAATTTGCTGGGCGTCAGCGCTTCGGGCTGAAAGCGATCTCTTGCAGTGGCTCTGGTAAGTTGGCTGCGAGGTAGCAGATGTCTGGCAAGTGATGGAGCCATCGAGCCAGGCAGAAAGTGAGGAGGGTAAGACGTGCCACGTATCGCCCTGAAAGTTCAATATTCTGGAGGCAAGTTCTGTGGCTGCCAGTACCAGCTCGGGGTGCGCACAGTCCAGGAAGAGCTCGAGAAGGCGCTTGGCACGTTTTTGCGTAGCGGCGGGCGGCGGGTGAAGGCAGTTTTCAGCGGGCGTACAGATTCCGGCGTACATGCCGCCGGGCAGGTTGTCCATTTCGACTCCGATGGGCAGGACCTCGATCTCTGGCGGCTGTGCTGGGGGCTCAACGGCATCTTGCCTGAAGACATGAGCATTGCGGCAGCGCAAGTTGTGCCTCCGGGTTTTCATGCACGTTTCAGCGCGTTAAGAAGATCGTATGTTTACAGAATTTTAAACAGACCGCAGCGATCCGCTCTTTTGCGCCACACACACTCTTTCATACCGATGCCTCTTGCGACGGAGAGTATGGCGAAAGCAGCTCTGGAGCTTGTGGGGCAGCATGATTTTGCAGCTTTCAAGTCAACAAACGCCGACACGACGACAACGATTTGCCGCGTGGAGAAAGCCGAATTATTGAATTTAGGTGAAGGTGAGCTTGAATTCCGGATCGCAGCCAATCACTTCGTTTACAATATGGTGCGTATAGTTGTCGGGACGCTCGTAGAGATAGGCCTCGGCAAGCGACCCTCGACCGACCTGGTTGATGCTTTGACCGGGAGACAACGCCATCTGGCGGGTCCTACGGCTCCTCCGTGGGGTTTGTGTCTTGAATCGGTAGAATATCCCGAGGAGTTGGAGCTGTTTACCTCAGACTCTTTTCAAGAGTCCGGTCCAAATAAGTAAGGCAGGAGATCTCAAGTCGTGAATAGTTATTGTGCAAAACCCGAGGAAGTTACCCGCGCCTGGTGGGTAGTCGATGCTGAAGGGCAAACGCTGGGCCGCCTGGCAGTGCAGGTCGCCACTGTGCTGCGCGGCAAGAACAAGCCGCAGTTTACTCCTCATGTCGACTGCGGCGATTTCGTGGTCGTCATAAATGCTGAGAAGATAATGGTCAGCGGCAAGAAGGAAACCGACAAGATTTACAGGCACCACTCCGGCTATCCGCACGGCTTCAAGCAAGAGACTCTCCAGTCTCTCAGGTCGCGCCGCCCGACGGCTCTTATCGAGAAGGCCGTGCGCGGGATGCTGCCTCATACACGCCTGGGCGACCGGCAGTTCACCAAATTGAAAGTTTATGCCGGACCGGCTCATCCGCACGAAGCGCAGCAGTGCAAACCTATGAAAATCGGATACGAGCCCCAGGAGGCGTAAGAAATCCAGTCCGCAGCATCGTTAAGACTAAACAAAGAGGAAGACATTTCAGATGACGAGCGTTATTCAGTATTACGGGACAGGCCGCAGAAAGACTGCCACCGCGCGGGTCCGCCTTATCCCGGGCACCGGCCAGATTACCGTTAACGGGCGTACTCTGGAAGATTATGTTGGCAATCGCCCAGGGCTGTCCCGGGAGATTTTCACTCCTTTCGAGGCTGCCGAGGCGATGGGGCGTTTCGACGTTGTCGTCACTGTCTGCGGGGGCGGTATCTCGGGACAAGCAGGGGCTATCCGGCACGGCATCGCCAGAGCGCTGGCCGAGGCGGCTCCGCAGAACCGTCCTGTTTTGAGGACGGGCAGTCTGCTGACAAGAGATCCGCGCGTCAAGGAGCGCAAGAAATACGGGCGCAAACGGGCGCGCAAGCGGTTCCAGTTCTCCAAGCGTTAAAAGTCAAACGGGTTCAGCGGCAAGCTGGACCCGTTTCTTTATGGTAAAAGTAACAGAGGGACTCATACGGGATCTTTCGGGCTCTCCATCGCAAGCAAGGTGGTATTACCAGTGGTGCAGTATTCGTACATTCATCTTGTAGGCAGCAGATCGTCTGCCAGAATTGCCATTATTTTGTTTTCTTTTTCTCTTCTGGCTGTCTCCGACGTGTCGGCCGCCTCTCATCCCTCGCCAAAGCGGGCAGCTAATCCGGCTCTGCAGCAGGCTAATAGCCTGGCCGGGCACGGGCGGTATGCTCCGGCTATCGAGAAGTACAAGGAAGCCCTGGCGGTCGAGCCGAACAATCCGGTCGTCTATCACATGTACGGGCGTACTCTGGCTTTGATGGGGATGCTGTCTGATGCTATCGAGCAGTACAGGACCGCCATCAGATTGAGCCACCCGGGTGCCGAGCTGTTCAACGACATAGGCGTGGCGCTGGCAGCAAATGGAGAGCCAGCCGAAGCTGCATGCTTTCTCAAGAAAGCCGTGACGATGAATCCGAAATTTATCGCAGCATTCAACAATCTCGGCGTTGCCCTTGAACAAGTCGGCGACTTCAAAGCAGCTCGCGAAGCCTTTCAGACATCGTTGAAACTACAGCCGACAAACGCTTTCATTGACAGGAAGTTCAAGGCCGCGGCAGCGAAATTGGGTATCTCCAAACATTTTGATTTCAGCGCGCCGCAAAATATTTTCGCGCAGCCAGCGACGGCTGCCGGGCAAACAGGGGCTCCAGCTGCTGCAGCTTCAACCCAGCCGGCTGCGCCGGGCTCGACGACTGCGGCCCCCGCGCAGTCGGCTTCCGCCGGTAGCGCCCAGGCAAGCCCCCCCGCGTCTTCATCTGCCGCTCATGCCGCCCCTTCCATGGGAACCTCTGGCAGTGCCGCTCATGCAGGTGCTACCGAGGGATCAGGAAAAGCGGCAGCTGCTCGCCAGCCGGCATCGTCGCTGAGATCATCGAGTGGCGTGACGATGCCGCCGCCCTCAACTCCAGTCTTGACTGTCCCGCCGGTGTCTGTGTCCCGCCCGCCGTCGTCTTCTACTTCGTCTCAATCTGCTTCACCGGTGAGCGGTATAACCACGTCGCTCACTACTGTGACAGGCAGCAGCAATAGCACTGTTGGCAGTACCAGCACTACCACCACGACTACGACGACTGTTATCCCCGGGGCAAGCACCAGTGTCCCGGCGAGCAGCCCGTCTGCCGCAGAACCTTTAAGCAAAAATGGCGGTGAGGAGCCTGGCACTACCGGCTCCCAGCCTCCGGTTTCACCGGGCGCGACAAACCCTGCCAGCTCTGCCGCCGTTTCAACACCTTCTGCTCAGCCAACTTCCCCCAACACTGGAGCATCCGCTGGCTCTTGTTCTGGTCAGGCTCCCCCCACGGCTCCTGCATCATCATCATCATCGCCCTCGGCTAATTCTGCCTCCGGCGGCTCTCCTGCGGAAGGGGCTGCCGCTCCAGCGCCTGGGCTGTTGCCAGAAGATAGCAATTCTTTCGGACAGTCTCAAAACAAATAGCATGATCCGACCGCAGGCGACGATTGCTACGCAACCTCGATGGATTGGGATCCTCAGGCGATCAGGCTCTGACGTCTTCAGCTGTGCGGTCGACGTTTTCTGAGGGCCCTTGCGTTCGTTTGAAGCGCCCCTGCGCGCGCAATTTGTTCTGAAAACGGATGAAGGAAGTAAACGCCCAGGCCATTATGGAAAAGCCCACAGCCAGGAACGGCCAGCCGGCCGGATTGCCACTGTAAATGATATAGATGCCTGCTGAATTGATCAGGCAGGACAGAAACAAGGAAGATGGAATTAGATAAGCTTTCAATGACTGGTTAAACTCAGCCTTCTCGACTTCGTTCATCTAGGCCTCTCAAAATGCGGTCGGACAGGCTAATGTTAACATCGGCTCCATCCGGCTGGATATCCGAAAGCATTATAAGAAGCCATCTTTTACTTGACCAGGCTTGGCGGTAAACTTGCTGAGGCGTTCAGTTTGGATTCTATCCGCTAAAATGAGGGCAATGTAATGATACCCAAGGCACTAGGCTGTCCTCGGTGTCAGGCTGCAGTCGATACTCAGGACAAGTTCTGCCAGCAATGCGGGCTGCTTCTTGAAGAGCCGCGTGCACATCTCACCTGCCCGCACTGCTGCTCGGCTTACGATCATAAGGGGAATCTGTGCCAGTCTTGCGGGCGTTTCCTCGTGGCTGTTAACTTGCAGGTGAAAAACGTCTCACGGCGACAGCCGCTGTCTGAGTGCATGGCGGTGCCGCCGGCGGCACAGGGAGCTGCCGGCAGCGGCTCTGTTTCCCCTGCTGCTCTTCAGTTCCAGGCTTCTCCGGTCGTTCATCCTTCACAAGTATTAGCTGGACCTGCCTTCGTGCCGGCAGCTCCGACCGTGGCTTTTGTGCCTGTAGCGCCCCCTCCCTTCTGGATGCAGGGGCAGCAATTTGCTTCTGTGGACCCTTCAGGCAACGGTGTTGCTTTCATGGCGCAGGCAGGCGCGTTGCCGGTTGCTCAGCTTGCTCAGGGCTCTGTCTGGGCGCCGGCTGTGTCTGCTGCCGCCGGGCAGTCTGTGCCGGCATCCATCCCACCTTGCGATCCGTCCATGATACCTGCTGCTCCTTTGATGAGGAGCCTGCCGCAGGATTTGCTCGAGCAGAAACTGATTGAAAGTGCCAATAGATTTCTCGAGCAGGAAAGTGCCGAGATTCCCTGCTGCCAGCCAGCATCTGGTGCGCCGCCTGCCAGCTTGCTGGCAGATTCTGGCGCGCAGGCTCTCGAGAGCCTCCCTGCTGTAACAAAGCAGCCAGCGCCTGGGCTTGGTGCCGATACGAGCGAAGGTTCGGATAGCCCTGCTTTTCTTTATTCTCCTCTTTTGAATCCCCGCTCCATGCCCCAATTATTGACTGATTTGTCTGGTATCAGTGAGTCCGGCGCCGGCAGCACGCAGGCGGAGAGCTTCATGCGTCCTCTGTTTGATCTGTCGCTGGGGCTCTTGATGGTGGCATACGCTGGCGCGCTTATCTTCTGGCTTGCCGATCAAAGTAAAGCTGCCGAAGCCGCGGCAGACTCCAGAGCCACCAGCTCCGCCCAGGCGGCGATTTGCGCCAATCGCCAGGATGAGGCTGTTGCCATCATGGATAAATTGGCCGTCGGCAAAAGTGTTTCTTTGGTGGGCGAGGAGCGCAAGACACTTGATGCCGCCTTGCTGGCTGGCGGCAAGAGCAATTTCGGCAAGCAGAAATATCGCCTGGCGATGGTGGATCTCTGGCGCGTAAGCCCTGGCTCCGCCGGCTATGGCGAGGCAAGAGAAATTCTGGCTGAGTGTCTGCGGCAAACAGCGGAGCCTTCCTCCGGGCAGGTCCCCGTACGCCATGGCGCCAGTGGCGCCACTGCAAGCGACGACAGGATTGTCACAAAGACTCCCACGTCTGCCTCCACACCCCCTGCTGCTCCGGCGGCTTCTCGCCCGACTCCGGAATTTTCCGATGCCGATGTCACTCAGTACAACAGTTTGCTGGCAAATTATTTCACCAGGCAGCAGGAAAGTATCGCCGGAAATGGAGAGCTGGGCTCGCGCAGCCCGGTGGAGAAGGGCGAGCCGCCGTCGCTTCGGGAATGGGTCGAGCAGGGAAAACCGACGTTCTGATGTCTTTTGTCGTCAGACGCTTTCTGCCTGGCTCGGACTTGAAGCGGCAACTCGAGCAAATGGTCTTGGACTCTGGCATGCAGGCAGGAGCCGTATTGAGTCTGGTCGGTTCGCTTTCGGTTGCTTGTCTGCGCCTGTCAGGTGCGCTTACAACGGCGCGCATAGAAGGGCCCCTGGAAATCGTTTCGGCAACAGGCACCGTTTGCCCGTCCGGACTGCATGTCCACATTGGCGTAGCAGACGACTCTGGTATCGCCCGTGGTGGGCATCTTCTGCCGGGTTGCATTGTGCGCACAACTGCCGAGGTTGTGCTCTGCGACCTGAGCCTCGAGTGGCGTTTCGAGCGAGCTGATGACGAGGCTACCGGATACAAGGAGCTTGTTATCGCCAGACAGGGAAAAGATGGTTGATGGCAGCTCCGTCTTTCTGGAGATTGTTTGCCTGGTTCTTTCTTGCGACAGTGGTGCCGTACGGAGTGGGCATGGTTGCCTTCTGCCTGATTCTTTCCGGTAATCTGAAACTTGGCCTCCTCCTGGGCGGAGGTGGAGCGCTCGTATTTGCTTGCCTGGTGGCAACCATACTTGCCGGGCTTAACCGGCGAGCTTTGCAAGGACTGCCTTTCAAGAGTGACGACAACCCCCTGTCGGTGCACCAGCGTCGCACTGTCGAACTGAAAGTATCGCCTTCTGAAGCGTTCGAGCTTTGCACTTCTTCCTTGAAATGTCTGGGAAGAGCGGAGGTCACGGTTTCTGACCAGAAGAAGGGACTGCTCGAAGCTGTGACAGCTACGTCCGGGCGAGGTGGTTTCGGGCAGTCGGTCTCATTTGAAGTATGCCAGGTTGGCGAAAACCATACTCGAGTCACGGTTCACAGCAGGCTGCGCCGGAAGATCCACCT
>JAHFBI010000231.1 GCA_023250095.1 Candidatus Melainabacteria bacterium | reverse complement strand
TACCTCATTGTCAAAGTCTGTCTGGCTCAAGTCGCCGACCAGCCCACTTTCTTCTGAGGGATGGCCCCCGGGCTCACCCTGCACAGCCTCATCCGGCTTGGGCTCAGGCGTGTTTCCTCCGCCGAAGCCGCCCATGCCGTTGATTGCAGCCCCGATGCACAACGCCAAGAGAATAGGAATAACCCAGTCTTTCATAGTCAAAGCCTTCGCAAGATGTAAAGACGGCACAACCAACCCCAGTATAACCGCCCCAAGCCCCTGCCCGTCAAAACCCGCGCCAGTTCCCTAACTGGCGCTTGAGAAAGACGTAACAAGCGTTGAAAGAAGAAGCCTGTGGATTTCTGAAAAAACAGTCGCTTACTTATAGGTGCTTATTGATAGCGTTGGCCAGAGTCGATTTTGGCACTGCGCCGACTACTTGTTCGACAACCTGCCCGCCTTTGAAGAGGTAGAGGCTGGGGATGCCGCGAATGGTGTACGCCTGAGCGGTCTTGGGATTCTCGTCAGTGTTTAGTTTGACGACTTTCAGCCTGCCGTCATACTCCTTGGACAGATCATCCACAACCGGTGCTACTGCCTTGCACGGACCGCACCAGGGTGCCCAGAAGTCGACGAGAACCGGCAGTTCCGCTTTCAGAACCTCTTGTTCGAAAGACTCGTCGGTTACGTTAGCCACACTAGACATTTGGACTGGACCTCCCTTCGCCTTTGGTGCCATATCTTGGCATTCTTGCCGGCAATTCACACAAGTAACTCTTGCCGGCGAAATAGACATTATAGAAACAGGCTATAGTTTCGCACAGAAAAATCCAATTGTCTTAAACCTGTCAGCAAACAGATAATAATTGATGGTGGGCGCGAAATGGTGCCGATCATATATGCTGAAGGCAAATGGGCTTATTTGAACGAGTCTATCGCTGGTTCTCGAGAAGTCTTTCCAATCAACTTCTCTTTACCTACCTGTTTGTGATCGCTTTTGCCCTTGGCGTCGTGAGCTTCTGGGCGCTTTATGCCATGAAGTCCGAGAAGATAGATGTTCTCAGGAATTCACTGGAAGTAGAAGCGGCTCACCTTGCTCTGGAAATTGACAACGATCTCAGCCTGGACAGCGAGCAGGCGACAAATCGTATCAAAGCGGCTGCCGACCGCCGCGCAGCGAGGCTGGGCTGGGCTTTCACCGTCGTCAACAACGACGGGCATGTCATTGCCGATTCGGGAAGGTTGCCCGAAGGGGAGAATATTTCCAGCCGTCCTGAGATAAGCGATGCCCTGGCCGGGATTGCAGCCTTTTACACTGCGCACTCCTCCCGGACTCGTACTGACTGGCTCTACGTGGCTTATCCCGTGCGCGAGGCCGGACAGACCGGCGGTGTCATACGCGTCGGTGTGCCCCTGACTGACTTCAATCAGCGTTTCAATCGGGATCTGATCGTATTTCTGGAGATAATGTTTTCGACGCTCGTAGTGACTGTCCTGATCAGTTTGTGGCTGGCTCGTCGCGTGACGCGGCCACTTTCGGACATGAGTGAAATGGCCAGGCAGATTGCCCGATCCGGAGACATATCCGTTTTTGTTCCGGTGGGGAGGCGGGATGAAATTGGCGAGATGGCGCTTTCCTTTAATCAGATGATCGGGAGGTTGCGAGAAGAGGAAAGGTTGCGCCAGGAGTTTATTGCTAATGCCAGCCATGAACTGAAAACTCCGACAATGGCTATAGGTTCGGTGGTCGAGGCGCTGCAGGCCGGCGCTATCGACGATCCTGAATTGCGTTATCAGTTTCTCAACTCTCTTGAGAATCTGGTTGAGAGGCAGTCGAGCTTGTTGAAAGATTTGCTCGACATCACCCGCCTGGAAGGCGGTGCTGAAGCCAACTGGCAGCAGGACGTCAATCTCAATGAAGTCGTTCAGATATCGGTTGAGCAGACGCGTCTCCAGGCTCAGAAGAAGAGGGTCGAGATTCGCAACAATGCCAACAGCGATGGGATTGTCGTATCGGGCAATTCCATCCAGCTGCAGCGGGCAATTGTCAACCTATTGACCAACGCCGTTAACCATACGCCCGGCGGCGGCTCAGTTTTTCTGACAACTAAAGTGTTCGAGCCGGATAAAGTGGAAGTGGTTATTCAGGACACAGGTACGGGAATTGATCCCTCCGATATTCCGCACATCTTCGAGCGCTTTTATCGTGGTGACAAAGCTCGTACCAGGACAGCCGGGGGCACAGGGCTGGGACTGGCCATCACGCGGGAAATTATCGCTCGCCATCACGGCAGCATCGATGTAGAATCTGTGCTTGGAGAAGGCTCTACTTTCATTGTTCGTTTGCCGGCCAGGCTCAAATGAGAGAGAAGCCGCTCTTACTTATAGCTCTGCCGTAAGCGCTTTGCGAAGCGAATTGCCGCACTTGGCGATGAGAGCCTCTGCCTGCGCGCGCCCGAGCTTTCTTTTGATCATGAGTATGGCTGTCTTAGCTCGGTTGTTCGAAGCCACGAGCGAGCCTTCGGCTACGTGCCGCTCGACGTCGCAGAGAGTGCAGATGATTGAAAGCGCCCGTTCCCGGAGTTTCTCATTGGTCGGTTTCAGATCGACCATCAAATTCTCGTAGACTTTGCCCAGGCGGACCATCGTGCAGGTGGAAAGAAGGTTGAGGATCATCTTCTGGGCTGTGCCGGCTTTCATGCGCGTGGAGCCTGTCAAGGCTTCCGGACCGACCAGAGCGGCGATTGTGACGTCGGAAATTGACTCCAACTCCGAGGTCGGATTGTTGACGATGCTAACCAGGGCTGCGCCTTTTTCCTTGGCTTTCCTCAGAGCGCCGAGAACGTATGGCGTGCGCCCGCTAGCTGAAATGCCAACGACGACGTCAGAGGACGTGATATCGGCTGCGGTGGCATCAGTGGTGCCAAGATCGAATGAGTCCTCAGCATTTTCGAAGGACTGGAACATTGCTTCGCGCCCTCCGGCTATCGAAGCCTGAATGACATGGCTGTCGACGCCGAAGGTCGGCGAGCATTCCGTGGCGTCGAGCACTCCCAGCCTGCCGCTGGTGCCGGCGCCGAAGTAGATCATCCGCCCGCCTTGGCTCAGCTTGGCCGTGGCGATATCGACGGCTCTGGCTATCTGTGGTACTACGTCAGCGACGCGCCTGGATACTTCCAGATCTTCGCTCTGGATACGTTCGACGAGAGCAAGCGTGTCCAGGACGTCAAGGTCCATGGTCTTGGGATTGCGCTCTTCCGTCAACATTCGTTTGAATTCTGCGGTCTTACTCACAATGAGTTCTCCTTGGTTTCCTGCTGCTGCCGTTGTTTTTCAATGTCCGGAAACTGTGGCCGGCTGAAGGGCTTGCTGTATGCTCGAGCGTTTGATGAATTTGCCGTCGCCGGCTTTGCCCACATAGTTTCCCTTGTCTATGACGAGCCTGCCGCGGCTGAGTACAGTTTCGGTGACTCCTGTGACTGTCATTCCCTCATAGCAATTGTAGTCTACGTTCATGTGATGAGTTTGCGAACTAATGGTCATTTTCTTGTTCGGATCGAAGATGACTATATCGGCATCCGAGCCGACGGCAATCGTCCCCTTGCGTGGGAACAGTCCGAATATTTTGGCGGCGGCGGTAGATGTGATTTCGACAAATCTGTTTACAGAAATTCTGCCCCCGACTACTCCACCGTTGTATACGAGACTCATGCGATTCTCCACGCCCGGTCCGCCGTTGGGAATCTTGCTGAAATCATTGGCTCCGAGTTGCTTTTGATCTTTGAAGCAGAACGGGCAGTGATCCGTGGAGACCACCTGTAAGTCGTCCATGCGCAAACCGGTCCAGAGCTCCTCCTGGTTCCACTTTTCTCTAAGCGCCGGAGTCATGACGTACTTGGCGCCTTCAAAGCCGGGCTTTTCGTAATAGCTGTAATCCAGGAAGAGGTACTGCGGGCAGGTTTCGGCAAAGGCCGGGACGCCGAGGTCGCGCGCCTCTTTGACTTTCTTGAGAGCATCGTGGCAACTGAGGTGTACGATGTAAACAGGCGAACCGGCCATTTCCGCCAGGGCAATTGCCCGGTGTACGCCTTCGGCTTCGGCCTTTGTGGGGCGTGTGAGCGCGTGGTACTTGGGAGCAGTCTTGCCCTCGGCCAGGGCCCTTGCAACTATTTCGTTAATGACGCCGCCGTTTTCGGCGTGCATGCAAATCAGCCCGCCGTGCTCTCCGGCTACGGTCATAGCGCGGAAAATCGTGGCGTCGTCGACGAGTAGCACGCCTGGGTAAGCCATGAACAGCTTGCAGCTGAGAACTCCTTCGTCTTTCATCAGGCGGCGCATTTCCGGGACACGGTCTTTAGGGCACAGATCAGTGACGATCATGTGGAAGCCGTAATCGATCGAGGCCTTGCCCTCGGCCTTGCCGTGCCAGGTATCGAGAGCTTCCAGTATCGACTGCCCTTTGCTCTGGATGGCGAAGTCGATGATCGTTGTCGTGCCCCCGTGGGCGGCGGCAATTGTGCCCGTTCTGAAATCATCGGCCGAGGTTGTTCCGCCGAAGGGCATGTCCATGTGCGTGTGAGGATCGATGCCGCCTGGTATGACCAGCTTGTCCGTTGCATCTATCACCGTGTCGGCCGGCAGGTCGAGCTTCTTGCCGATGGTGGTGATTGTCTCTCCATCGATGAAGATGTCTGCGTAATAGTCGTCAACGGCAGTGACTACGCGTCCGTTCTTGATAAGCGTTTTCATGGCAATAACCTTCTTGCTGGCAAGGTATCAGGGATTCAATCCGTATATGAAAAGTGTTCACATAGTAGCCCAAACTTCTATATCGTCGGTGCTTTGCCGCCAATATTAGAGAATGTTGAGCTTGCGCGGTAAGACTTGTTCTTTGAGGGGAGCGCGGTGCTTTCTATGTACGCTGTATATCCGGCGCCGACAAGCGCAGAATTAATGCTCCCCGGCATGAATATCCGAGTTTATTTAACGTCTGAGAATAAGGTACATGCTAAGACTAGCTTGGATTGAAAAGATGCTCTTTTCAAGGGTCGGGGCAAGCCGTGAGACAAGCACCACAGGCGAGGGTATAGCTTTTGAAGGGAGTCACATCGGAAGTCATTGCCGAAGTCAGGAGCCGGGCCAGCATCATCGAGGTCGTCTCCGAAGTCGTGGTGCTCAAGCGCACAGGCAAGACTCATAAAGGGCTTTGCCCTTTCCATTCCGAGAAGACGCCGTCCTTTCATGTCAATCCCGATCGGCGGATATACAAATGCTTTGGCTGCGGCGAGGCCGGCGATGTATTTGCTTTCGTGCAGAAGGTCAAAGGGCTGGATTTTCTCGATACGGTCAGGGATCTGGCTCATCGCTATGGGGTTCAGCTTGTCGAGAGCACCGAGGATCGCAAAGAGTACGATCGCCGCTCTCAGCTCCTGTTGCTCTATCAGCAGGCGGCGCAATATTACAGGCGGCTTCTTCTCGACATGCAAGAGGGCGTCCAGGCGCGTGATTACTTGCGACGGCGAGGGATCGGCGAAGACACCATAGAGCGCTTCTCTCTGGGCTATGCGCCCATGAGCTGGGACGGTCTTCTCAATTATCTCAGTCAATCCAGCAAGGTTTCGCCTGAGACGCTCGTGGAGGCCGGACTCGTTCGCAAGAAAGTTGACACGAGCAAATATTACGATCTCTTCCGCCATCGTCTGATGATCCCTATTCAAGACGATCAAGGGCGTGTCATCGCATTTGGTGGCAGAACTCTGGGAGACGATCAGATAAAGTATCTCAACTCCCCGGAAAGCCCGATTTATATCAAGGGCGACAATCTTTTTGCCTTCAATCTGTCTAAGGATGCCATCAAAGAGCGCGATCAAGTCATTGTCGTCGAGGGTTATTTCGATGCCATAACCGCTCATCAATACGGCTTTACTCAGACAGTGGCCACGCTGGGCACAGCGTTGACCGAGCGCCAGGCCAGGCTTCTGGTGCGCTATACGGAAAGCAAGCGCATTTTTCTTTGTTTCGACGCAGATGCCGCCGGGCTCAAGGCCACTGAGCGCGGCATGGAGACCATCGGGCACATTGCCGAAGGAATCGGCATCGAATTGAAGGTCATCCGTCTGCCTGGCGGCAAAGATCCAGATGAATGTCTGCGCTCTCCCGTGCCCGATGGCGGTCCCGAGGCTTTCAGCCAGGCCATTGCTCTTGCCCCCCAGCTCATCGACTACCAGATCGGCAAAGCTGTCGAATCCGTCAATCTGTCCACTCATACCGGTCGCATCGAGGCTGCCCGGCTTATCGTGCCTATCCTCGCTGGCATAAAAAATGCCGTCGGCAGAGGGGAATATGTCAGGCAGTGGGCTTTGAAGCTTGGAGTCAGAGAAGAAGAATTGCTCTCCGATGTCGGGCAATACCGGAGGCAGAACAAAATGGGGCTGAGCGAGCTGCAACGTTTTGCTCTCAATAAAGATCGCCTCTTGCCGCGCAACGCGCCGCGGGCCGGGCATATTGAAGCCGAGCGGCAGCTGCTAGCTCTTTATCTGGGCTCTGCCGACGACCATGACGTGGTCAAAGAAAGGCTGGTTGATGACAGCTTTGTCGAGCCTGTTCACCAGAGGATAAAAGAAGCTATAGAGGGTGTGGGCAAATTTACCACTGTTGACGATTTCCAGTACCGCTTGATGGACAGGCTGGCGCCCGACCAGGAGGCTGCGCGCTTGCTCGTGGATGTAATCTTGAAAGTGGAGGAAGTGGCGAAACAGAATTTGCCCAGAGAGGTTATCCTTAAGGAAGCTCGGGCCAGAATCCTTCAAGAGAAGCTCAGTCGGCAAAAGAGCAAATTGCGGGCACTGCTGCCTGCAGCGGCGACCGAAGAGGAACAACAGCGTTTGCAAAGTAGAATAATGCAATTAATGCAGCTTGAGACCAGAGGCCTTTCCGGTGCGCAAAATGAAGACGAACTCAACGACTTGAAGCGAAAAATCGACTCTCTGCTGTTGGAGACTACAACGTGAGCAAAAATCGGGACAAAGAAGATAGCTTCATCGATAATTTGAACAGGCTGGAGGAGGCCGGTAAGCGGCGCGACCGCACCGAACTCGAGGAGCTTCTTGTCGATGACGATGCCGAAATGGAAGCAGAGTTGCCGGGCATTGCCGGCGACGATCCGGTTTTTATGGCCGAGGAGGAGAAGCTCGAAGAAGACCCGGTGGAATTCGTCGAGGAAGTATCAAGGGGGCTGTCTTCCGACGATCCAGTGCGTATGTATCTGCGCGAAATCGGGCGCATACCGCTGTTGACGGCTAACCAGGAAATCGAGCTGGCCCGAAAGATCGAGCAGGGCGGTCCGGACGGAGCCATCGCCAAGAGGAAATTGACCCAGGCCAACTTGCGCCTTGTCGTGTCCATTGCCAAGAAATATGTCGGGCGCGGCATGCTCTTTCTGGATTTGATCCAGGAGGGCAATCTGGGGCTGATCCGTGCGGCCGAAAAGTTCGATCACGCTCGCGGCTATAAGTTCAGCACCTACGCCACCTGGTGGATCCGCCAGGCTATCACCCGCGCCATCGCCGACCAGGCTCGCACTATACGCATACCGGTGCACATGGTCGAGACCATCAACAAATTGAAAAAGATCACGCGGAAACTGGCTCAGGACAAGGGCCGCAAACCCACGGAAGAAGAAATTGC
>JAHFBI010000230.1 GCA_023250095.1 Candidatus Melainabacteria bacterium | reverse complement strand
GAGACAGCGGATATTAGTCACAGAAGCGATATTTGATAAGCGCCCAGATTGCCCCGAAACCGTCTTTCCAGGTGATCTTCTTTCCTTCTGTGTAATCTCTCCCGAAATACGAAATAGGAAGCTCGTAAATGCGAACCCCCTGCTTGAGAACTTTGGCCGTGATTTCCGGCTCGAATTCAAACCTGTTGGATTTGATGTTGATCCTTTTGAACACGTCTGCTTTGAAAACCTTGTAGCAGGTCTCCATATCGGTCAGTGTAGAGTTGTAGAGCACATTGGTCAGAAAGCTCAGAAACTTGTTCCCCAGATAATGCGTGAAATGGAACGCTCGTGTCACTTTGCCGCCGCTCAGGCGCGAGCCGTAAACGACATCTGCTCGGCCGTTAAGAATCGGCTTCAAGAGTTCCGGATACTCATCCGGACTGTACTCCAGGTCGGCATCTTGAATAATGATGATTTCGCCAGTGGCATGTCCCTGTGCCGTTCTGAGGGCTGCACCTTTGCCTTGATTCTTTTCGTGAAAATATATCTTGGCCTGGTAATCATCAGGATTGATTTTGCCCAGTATGTCCCTCGTGCCATCGGTCGAGCCGTCATCAACAACGACAAGCTCTCTCTCCAGCCCGCCAGCGGGTGCCCTGGAAACCATCTCCAGCACGGGAATAATGGTCTTTGCTTCATTGTATACCGGTATGAGAATGGATAACTTGTTCAAGTTGTTTGAGATTCCTGCTAAGTGTACACAGTAAGGACTTTCAGGCTCGCAAGCGCAGGGCACGCTCGTGAGCCTCATTTTCAAGCGCATCATCTAGGGGCGGCAGCTTGACTGAATTATGCCGCCGCGCCAGCCCAAGAGCAATCAGCTCATCGGCGAAGATGGGGTTCTTGGGCAATAGCGAGCCATGCAAATAGGTCCCAAAGACTTTGCCGCGCCCGACTGCTTGCGCAGTTCCTTCCAGATGATCGTCACCATTATTGCCGTTGCCGGTTATGACTCTGCCCAGTGGTTCGACATCTTTGCCAAGAAAAGTGCGTCCGCTGTGGTTCTCGAAACCCACAAGCGTGCTGCCGTCAGGTCGTCGCACCACTACATTGCCTATCATGCGACGGCTGCCGGCGACCGTCCATGCATCTATTAATGAGATGCCCGCAAGTTCATCGCCAGAGGCAGGACGGTAATAGTGTCCGAGAAGTTGATAGCCGCCGCAAACTGCGAGTATGACGGACCCTCCATTGACAGCCTCGTGAAGCTTTTTGCGGCGACAGTTGAGATCGGCGGCGATAATCTGCTGTTGCTTGTCTTGCCCGCCGCCAATGAAATAGATATCGAACATTGCTGGATCGAAGTCTTCGTTCAGACCGATTGGATCTACGGTTACGCCGATTCCCCTCCAGGCGGAGCGCTGCAAGAGCGTGATCAAATTGCCACGATCCCCGTAGATGTTCAGGAAGTGGGCATAAAGATGGGCTATGCGCAAAGTCAGGGGTTCGGACATTCTTGTCAACTTGCCAGGAAGAAACTCCTGCTCATGGAGCGGCAGTGCCTATCATTGTAGGCGCTTTGCGGCAGATGTTCCACTCCGGAACTCGGATGTGAAACACGCGTTGCGGGTAGGGCACTTCGCTGCCATTGCACCACATATGATACCAATGCCTTTCAGGCGCCGGATAACTTGTCTTTACGAAAGAAAGTGGACACATTATCAGCCGTTGAAAAGTGATACCACCGTTGTTGTTATCCTAAACCCTGTTGGAGGCGGGATTTCTTGACGAGTGGTTGCCATGAAGCGAGGGCAGCTAAGCGATTTCGGACGTGCTGTGTATATATATTGGGGAGGGAGTCGTTAATTTATTAACGTTATTTAAGGTGGTTCTTTCCCGCCGCAGTTGTCGTTCTTCAACACATTGCGTCTTGCAAGGTTACTTTTGACTGTTTTCCTACTACTAATCACAGAATCAATTGGGGTATATTGCTGAGCGTAGGAGTCAGGTCAATTAAGGGAGTGATGATTGTTATGAAGAAGGGGTTTGCAGCCTTACTTTCAGCAGTTGTTGCAATAGGAGCGAACACTCTAATTACTATTTCCCCGGCTAATGCACAGGCGGGGGGCGCCACAAATGTCAGCGAACTGACTGATGTCGTCGGTAACGAGTGGGCTTACAACGCACTCAAAGAGCTTGTCAACAACCCATGCCACATACTCGTTGGCTATCCAGACCGCACTTATCGTGGTCAGAAGTCAACAACACGTTTCGAGCTGGCCGCTGCACTGTATAAATACGAACAGTGCATTACTGAAAGGCTTGCTCAAAAAGCAGACAAGGCGGATTTGGAGAAATTTGCTGCTTTGCTTGAAGAATTCAGAGGCGAACTCAACCAGTTGAAGTCCCGTGTGGACGATCTGGAGAGACGCATGAAGCTTGTCGAAGAGAAGAATATCGAGCAAGACATGCGCCTTGCATACGCCGAAAGACAGAAAGGTTTCTTGCTTGAGCGCCTGGTTAAGGGAACACTTATTGATGTTCGTGACATGGGCGTTGGTGTCGGGCGCGGCGCCCGGGCGGTTTACGATTATTTGTTCTAATCTCCCCGGCAAGACCAACAATCCTGATCTGTCCTGATCTCCTTAAGAAGCTCTCGCCTCGCCAACAGCCGGGCGAGAGCTTCCCTTTGGTGTGACATCGCATCCGGTGTGCCCTGTTGTCTGAGAAAGAGACCGTTCCTTTGAGCAAAGAACTGTCTTTCGCGCTATCCATAGCGCGTCAGGCTGGCGATGTTGCCCTTGAGTATTATCGTCGTGGCATTGATGCCGTGATGAAAAGCGATAACACTCCGGTGACTGCCGCTGACAGGCAGTGCGAACGGCTCATCAGAGAGGCTATTGCCAGGGAATTTCCCGATGATGATATTCTCGGGGAAGAAGAAGGCGAGACGAAAAGGTCTTTAACTGCCACTGCTGCACGGAAGTGGATAATCGATCCAATCGATGGCACCTACAACTATGCCAGGCAGGTGCCTATTTTCTCCACGCTTCTGGCTTTGGAGGTGCATGGGCAAATAGTCGCTGGTGTGGTGCATGCGCCTGCTATGGGAGATACTTTCTGGGCCGAGAAGGGTTGTGGTGCTTACAAGAATGGGAGGCGCATCTTTGTCTCGGACATCGACGACATCGAACGCTCGCAGTTTGTTTTCGGAGCGCCTATACGTATTCTTGAAGAAGGTTTCTGGGGAGGGCTCGAGCGCATCGTTAGAGTGACTTATCGTCAGCGGGCCTTTGGCGACTACCTGAACTTTGGGCAGGTGTTTGAGGGCAAAGCAGAGGCGGTTCTGGAGATCGGAGTAAAACCCTGGGACCTGGCGCCGATGAAAGTGATTGCCGAGGAAGCTGGGGGACGCTACGCCGATTTGCAGGGCGGATCCTCCGTATACACCGGCAGCTGTCTTGTGTCTAATGGTATATTGCATGAACAGTTCCTCAAACTGCTTGGAACCCATTGAATCTATATGTCTCTCTGTCGCGCTTCTGTCTGAGAAATGCGGGCGACGTCACTGGGTGTCGGTCGCGGGAGCCTATTGTGTTTGCCGGCAGGGTTACTGACGACTTCTCCATGGGACTGTCCTCGACTGGGTCGGGCTGAATGCGCCATAGCCTGGACTGCCCGACTGCTTTCTCAAGTACCCCTGGATTTGAGATCTCTCTAATCACCGGCAAATGAGGCTTTTGCCGGGCATAAAGAAAGAAAGCGGTAAAAATCGGCGATAATTTGACACCGGTCAAGTTGTCTGTCGCTCCAGTTTGGGAATGATGAGCAATTTCAAATGGTCTGGTTCTGTACGAGCGCGCATGGCTCTGGTCATGACGGCCACCGGGCTGTTGCCAATTCTGATATGTCATCTCATCGTTGCCGGGATGAACGGCTTCAATCCGCTGGATCTCCTCTGGTACATACCGCTTCTGCCTGTCCTCGCGGTTATCAACTGGTTTCTCTCCGCCAGCGCTTGGACGTCGACCTGAACGAGCCCCAGGAAACGTTGGAGCTGAGGAAGGCTTTCAATCGGCTGCTCAATCGGCTTGAAGAGTCTTTGAATATCCAGTGCCAGTTTGTCGGAGACGCCAGTCACGAACTCAGGACCCCGCTTACTTCCATTCAAGGCTATACTAAGCTTCTTCAGCGTCGGGGCGGAAACATCGATGCTCAGCTGCTCACTGAGGCGCTTCAGACTATTTCGGACGAGTCTGGACGCTTGATTCGTCTAGTATCTGATTTGTTGCAACTGGCCAGGGCGGATGCCGGACAGCAAATTATTTCTCCGCAAGAGATTGTCGATCTGCGCGATGTTCTCACGGGTGTAGAAGACACCGTGACAGTCATCGCTCCCGAGCAAATCGAAATCCAGTTCATTATGCCGCAGAAGCCGGTACCGGTATTTGCCGACTCCGACAAGCTGAAGCAGGTCTTTCTCAATCTCACTAATAACGCCATCAAAGCCACCCAGGGCGGCGGCAAGGTGACTGTGACGTTGCGCTCGTCCAACAACCAGGCGATTGTTCGCATCATCGATACCGGCATAGGTATCGCGCCTGCCGACCAGCAGCGCATCTTTGACCGCTTCTACCGCGTCGAGCGCTCCCGCGTGCGCAGCCGGGTCTATGGCGGTGGAACTGGGCTGGGTCTGGCCATCGCTCTTACTATCGTCAAGGCGCACGGCGGTTCGATCGAGCTGGAAAGCGAGTTGAACAAGGGGTCCACCTTCACCGTTAGGCTGCCTATTTCAGAAAAGGAAGCTAGGTCCAGCGCTCAGGATGCTCAGCTGCGCAAGTCCTCGGAAGAAGTTCCAGGCGATGATGGTGACCGCTCCGGCGCCAGCAAGAGCATAGCAGCTCCTGCCGAGCGCAGCGAGCCTTCAGCTTTCAGGAGCTGAAAGTTCCACCAATGGCAGGAATATGTCCGTCTCGTGAGCTGAGAACAGGCTAGGTTCCGGCGGTTCTTCTCTCGCTGGCGGATTTCCTGTTGGAGAATTGCCCGTGGTATCTTCGCAAGAAAAGAATGCTCAGCCTCAAACAGTTGGCTCTGGATTTTGTTGAAATCGAATTTGGTATCTAGAAGGTGGATTCGCCAGCACGAACCACGGCTTATTCTGTCGTCGCTCAGCTAGGCTGCAGAATGAATCTGGGTTTTCATCATATGTCTGTGGAAACTAAACCGATATCGTTTGAACTCCCGCAAGCGTTGGCTCAACAAATTTCATGCACGCTAACTCTAAGAGCCCTAGCTGTGAGAGAAGCCATTTCATTTGTCGGGGGCAGGACTGGTTCACGGAATAACAGCTTCTTTTGTGTGCCAGGTTAATGCTCTTTATTTGGACCATAGATAGTTCAAAATGCTTGAACCCTTGGCATGAGTAATTCGTTAGTGAGGGTATGACCGTTGAATTTGTACTTTGGAAGAGTTTCCGGCAAGTCAACGAAAGTCGCAATCACACACGAATCAATAGAAGAGAGGTTTCCAAAATGAATTTCATAAGGTTGCTGTTAGCTCTCGGTGCTCTCGGCAGTTTCTGTGCGCAAGAGTCTTGGTGCATGAATCCGCCCGGTCCTGCTGGGGGCCCTGGACACGGCAGATACTGGCACTTCAACCCCGCCGGACCTTACGGTGGGCCCGGCAGAGGTTGGAATTACAATCCGCCAGGACCCGGTCGTATTGCTTATACCGGATGGCCGCATATCAACCCCCCCGGTGCTGTCGGCGGAGTTGGACACGGACCCTACTGGCACTGGAATCCGGCGGGATCTTGTGGCGGACCCGGTAGAGGCTGGAATTACAATCCGCCAGGGGCAGGACGCATCTACTACTAAGTAGTGTCACCAGTTATAGTGGCATGAGCGAATACCCCGCCAGAGGATGTCCGGGGTATTCGCTGCAGGCAGACATCCAGCCACTGAGCCTGCAGGAGCCAAAACTAGCTGCAGCGAAAAGCAACTAGTCCGGACGCAGTCCGCACGCTCTCCACGGGCTCATTATCACCACTTCTTGAATGCGAAGAAAACAGCGATGGCGATGAGGACAAACGAGACCACATAATTCCATTTGATCGGCTCGCGCATATAAGTGACACAAAAGACACAAAATACCGAGACTGTGATGACCTCCTGCAATACCTTCAGCTGGGCTGCTGTCATCTGCCCGTGTCCAATCCGGTTTGCCGGAACTTGAAAGCAGTATTCGACAAAGGCTATCAACCAGCTTACAAGCACGGCTATCCAAATCGGTGAGTCCTTAAACTTCAGGTGCCCGTACCAGGCGAAGGTCATAAAGATATTGGAAATAGTCAATAGAACGACTGTGAGCATGTCTGCCAGAAAAGTAAGGAAAACAGTTGCTAAGAATACAAAGGCCCGCGTGATCACGCGAGCCCCTGTGAAGAGATTAATCTAAGCTGCCTTCAGGATGCAGCCCCGGCAGCAGCCGGTGTAGGTGTTGCTTCGGTGGCGGCTCCGGGTTCGGTTCCGGTGCGCGGGGACACCACCCGCACGATGATCTCGTCGTTCGGATTGAGAATTTTGACAGTGTCGGGCAGACTGAGATCGCCGAAATGGATGCCTTGATCCAGCTCCGTAATCCGGGAGATGTCTACAGCAATGAAGTCTGGAATATCCTGCGGGAAGCATTCAACTTCGGCCTCGTCGAAGTTTGTCATTAGCTGACCGCCAGCAGTCACTGCCTCCGACGAACCGCTGAATTTCAGCGGCACCGTCACCGTCAGCTTACGGTCGGAAGCCACGCGATAGAACTCAATGTTGAGCACTTCCTGGCTTACGTGCTTGCGTTGGACATTGCGGATAATGGCGTTGATGGTTCCTTCCTGCCCACCTTGCAACTCGATGATGTGCGAATATGCAGCAGCGGGCAACCTGGAAAACTCCATCGCTTCCACCTGTATGGTTGCGGAAGGAACACCAGGTCCGTATATTGTTGCCGGGATCTTCCCCGCCCGGCGGAGCTGGTTTGGCTTCCTCGCCTCTCTTGCCTCAAGCTTGAGCTTGAACTTTTCCATGATTAGACCCCTGTATAAAAACAGACTCTGAACTATAGCGCTTTGAGCAGCTGTCTCAAGCTGTTCAAACAGCTAAACTGGGGCGCAAGGATTCGAACCTCGGAATGCCTGGACCAAAACCAGGTGCCTTACCACTTGGCGACGCCCCAATGAAACGCAATAGACGATTCTATTGAAATTTCCTGTCGATTGTCAACTTTCGCCAGAGCAGTTATGTGTTTTACGAAACACAGCCATCACGGTACGGGCAGATGGAGGGGACGCAGCTTGTTGCTGGGGCAATTCGGCGGGTGCCCGGGCTCTGGAGGACTTTCCTCAGGAATGAATGTTGAATTAATCAATCGGGAATCCTTCAGGACTCGTGACAGGCAGAGCACCTGCCTGTCATGACAGAGGAAACTGTCCATCTCTGGTCCGGAATGTGTGTGTGTTGGCAGGCGGTGATATCCTGTGTCCTTGAGCAGCGTGTCTTTGCTCCAGTGGCTGGCAACATCCTGTCTGGTCCCGTCGAAGAGTTTTCTCGAGGTTAAGATTGACTGAAATGCCAAACAGTGTGAAACGGCCCCAATTTCTCAACAAAATGGCAGCTGCTGCCATCCTGTTTTTGACTATGGTAATTCCGGGGGCTGTCCCTGCTGCTTTCTCGGCTGATGATAGCCAGAATTTCGTCAATCAGAATCTGG
>JAHFBI010000229.1 GCA_023250095.1 Candidatus Melainabacteria bacterium | reverse complement strand
CCGGGGATAGCACCTGAATCCGGAGCCTTTGAAGGTTGTCCGCGTTCGCTCGAGCGCACCGGCGCTGGCTCGGGCGTCATCATTCGCCCGGACGGCTGTATTCTCACGTCCAATCACGTAGTGCGCCACGCTCAGAAAATCAAAGTTTTGCTCGACGACAAACGTTCTTTCGAAGGCCGGGTCGTCGGGCGGGATGCTTTCACGGATCTCGCTCTCGTCAAAATCGAGGCCGACAACCTGCCGGCGGCTGCCTTCGGGGACAGCAACAGCCTGCGTCCAGGAGACTGGGCTATAGCCATAGGCAGCCCGATGCGTCTCGATCATACTGTCAGCCTCGGAATCATCTCGGCTATCGGGCGCTCGATTGGCGGGCCGGCTGCCAAAGTGGACCTGATTCAGACAGATGCAGCCATAAATCCCGGCAATTCTGGCGGACCGCTCATCAACATCCAGGGGCAAGTGATTGGCATCAATACGGCCATCCGCTCGGACGCGCAAAACATCGGCTTTGCCGTGCCGATCGCCATAGCCAGGCAAGTGGCCGAAGATCTTCTTGCCCGGGGAAGCGCCAGCCATGGTTACCTCGGCATTCGCATGCGCGAACTGGATGAGGCTCTTTCGACTGCTGCCGGCGCCCCGGCCCCGACAAAGGGCATTCTGGTGGCAGGCATAGCCCCGCACAGCCCAGCTGAAGGCGCATCGCTCAGCCCGGGAGACATCTTGCAGGCAGTGGACAGCCAGCCAGTATCCTCGATCTCCGATGTGCGCAAAATACTCGAGTCGCGCAAGCCCGGCGAAATCGTCCGCCTGGGGATTTTGCGCCAGGGAAAGTCGGTAACGGCAGCCTTGCGTCTGGGCGAATTTGCCTCCGGCAATGAATGACCAGGCAAGGCACTGGTGAAAGGTAAATTAAAGGAAATTTAGGATCCCCGCGACATGTGAAAAGTATTGTCGTGGGGATCCTACGCTATGCACAGCCCCCCACTTGAACAATAATCGGCTCAGGGCAATGCTTTGGCGGTGGGCAATGGAATCGTTCCTCAGTTCAGGACAGGCATCAAACTATCAGATAGAAGAGAGCAGCCAGACGCGCGCTTTCTTGAGCCGCGAGGCCTCTGTCCTGGGAGGAGGTTTGATAGACGGTCTGGGGAAAGCAACCACGACGACAATCGCCGATCTGGAGAAAGCCGGGCAGGACTTTGTCAGCAATCCTCTTACTACCACGGGCAATTATCTGAAAAATCACTGGCAAGAAGCTGTGGTTGGAGCCGGCATCTCGGCGCTCGCGCCAAAACGCTGGATGAATGTTGCGCTTATGGCTTATTGCATGCGCGGCTTTTTCTCCTCGACCGCGCAAGCTGGCGCGGCAGCAGCAGACAGCAACGCCGATGTCGATGGGTTGCGCCATTCATACAGCGAAGTCGTAAGCCATGAAGGCACGGCTTTTCTTTCGTCCCTGCCCATGACCATGGCCGGCAGCGTGGTTGGACGAGCCGGGGCAAATGCTGTTTTCGGAGAGAACCTGGGCGCCATGGATCTTCTTTCCGGAAAGGTCACCCCGGGGCAATTGAAAACAAATCTCTGGGATTTGCATGACAATGTGCTCCCGCCATCTACCAAGCTGCTCATAAGCGATATGGACGGAACGCTCTCCAAATTCTGGAAATATGAAGCCATAGGAGTTCAGAAAGCCATCGGCGACCTGGCGTCCAAGACAGGGCTGTCGGAGAAAACGCTTTATGAAACCATCGGGCATGAAATGGAGATTGCCCGCTCGCATGATTATCCCTGGGTGGTCGAGCTGGCTCTCAAAGACAAACTGGGCGTCGACAAACCAGGCGGCATGACTGCCCAGCAATTCCGCACAAACATTTCTGAACCCTTCTGGAACACTATCGATCAGTCCATGAAAGAAAATCTGGATTTGTTCGACGGTGTCGAAGGGACGCTCAAAGAGCTGCGCGACCGCAATATACCTGTGGTCGTGCTTTCGGATGCCCCGGCGTTCATCGGGCTGAAGCGTCTCACACAGGTGGGTCTCGATCGCGGGCTTGTAGAAAGGATGTATGCCCTGCACAACTGGCAAGAGCCGGCAACACTTTCTCCGGATATGCTGTCCCTGGGAAGAGAACGCGTCAACTCCATGCTCAACATCCCCCACGGGCTCAAGGAATTCCGGGTAATCCCCAAAGAATGGGAAAAGCCTCACACAGACGGCTTCAAGGCTCTAATGTCCGAATACGGACTCAGACCAAGGCAAGTACTCATGATAGGCGACAGCCGCGTCAAAGACGTAGGCGTAGCAGCCAATGCTGGCTCGCGTGGAATCTGGGCCGAATACGGCAACCCACCTAAAGAATACGAAGATATCTTGCTGCGCTTGCGCCCGCTGCCTGAAAATTCCGGAGCTCCAGGGGCTGCTGCTGCCAAAGTCTATCCGCCCATGGTGGCAAAAGTTAAGAACTATGCTGACTTGCTCGATTATCTCCACCCCAGAGCTGACTACATGGCTCTGAGCAAGCAAGTCGGCCAGTCTTTGCTGGTGGCGCCCCGCTGGCAGGCAGCCCTCGGCTACAAACGAGACACAAATGCCCCCGGTTCGGACAGCCGTTGAATTTTTGACACTAAAAATAAGACCCGGCTGTCCTCTTTCTACTTCTGAGTGCTGGGCCTGTTCTAGAATTCCAGAACAGAGTACGCTGGAAGTATTCTGTTAGCCGGTCACATAATGAACACATGCCCTAAATGTGAGACTTTGCTGGAGCCGTGGGAGATTACCTGCCACAGCTGCCTGACAACGATTCTCACAGAAGCACCTCTTTCAGTGTCCGATATAGCTCCGGCCAAACCGGAGATGGAGGAAGCCTACCGCAGCTGGCTTACCGAGGGACGGGAAGCAATTAAAAATGGACAGCTCGAGGAAGCTGCCAATTGCCTGCGCGAAGCTGTCAAGCGCAGCCGAGCCCTGGACGATGCACTCAAGAAAGAACTTGCCGCCCGCCAGTCCCTGGCTGAGGCGCTGGAACGCTTGAACAAGCTTCCAGAAGCTGCCGATCAGTACAGGATTATTGCCCAGGAAACCGACGAGCAAACCCTGAAAGAACACTGGCTTAAGAAGTCGCAAGACCTCGTGGCCTCGTCTTCTTCTCTGCCTTACGACCTCCTCTTCCAGAAAGAAGAATTTCGTCCTCTCAAAGACGAAGAGATCAAAGTCGTCCCTCTTTATTGCTCTGGCTGCAAACGACTTCTGGCTGAGGCAGAGGTTTACGGACTGCGAAAGGGCTTGACCAGTTCGGTGCGCTGCTGGTGCGGACAAGAAGCTCGCCCCCTGGCCAAACAGGATGCCAAACACTCGCGCGCTCTGCAGGAAGCCCGAGGAGGCACGCCTGGCAGCAGTATGCGCGCCCGCGCCATCCAGCTGGCAAGCAAGGAACTCCCCGACGGCAGAAAAAAATCTACGGCAGCTCTTCTGGCTCTGTTCCTGGGCTTTGCCGGCGGGCACAAATTTTATCTGGGCGAGACGATCGCCGGTTTCATTTATCTGTTGTGGTTCTGGACTCTCATACCTTTCTTGATTTCTTTATATGAAGCAATCATGCTCTTCGAGATGTCGCAAGTGACTTTCAACATGACTTACAACATCGAACTGGTGCTCTCTCAGATCGAGCCGGAAGAAAAGCTGATTCCAAAGATGGACGTATTCTCCATGGAAGTTTCAGAGCCAGACTGGCAAGACAATCTCGAAGAAGCCCAGAAAGAAACATGACAGCTGATAGATAGAAAGTAGATAGATAGTCTATCTGTGACTGCAAAACAAGCAGTGGCATCCGTCCAGACACCTGGCAGAGAATTGATCTCTTTATGGGATGAGGAGGACTTGACGATGACACTTGCAGAAAAAACATGCCAACCCTGCCGGGGACAAACAGCTCCCCTCACTGCCAGAGAGTGCCAGCCGCTGCTTGCTGAGCTTGACCGCTGGCAAATGGAAGATGGCTGCCGCCTGCGCAAAGCAGTCAGCCTGAAGGATTTCAAGGAAGCGCTGGCTCTATTGAACAGAATAAGCGATCTAGCCGAAGAGCAAGGACACCACCCCGATATGCTTTTGTCCTGGGGCAAACTGACTATCGATCTTTCGACCCATTCGGTAGGCGGACTCACTGAAGCGGACTTTATTCTGGCCGCCAAAATAGATGCCTTGCTTTGCCTGAGCGATATTGCTCCCTGAAGCCTCAGAGATCAGCAGCTGAATAAACGCGATCGCCGCCATGCTCCTGCGCAAGCGACAGAGCCTGCAAGGCGCGAGCAGCAAATTCGCCGGTTTCCCGGCAGTGAGCCGGGAAGGAGGCCACGCCGATGCTGATCAAAGGCTTGAGCTTGGACCCTGGCAGGGCAAATTCGTGCCCGGCAACAGCAGCCTTTATGCGGTCGGCGGCATTGAGAGCCTTGGCGAAAGTGGTTTCCGGCAGAATCAACGCCAGCCCCTCACCGGAATAAGAGACCACGATGTCTACATTGCGTCCCGTGCTCAGGATAACCTGAGTAAGCTCTTTCAACAGCACCTTTTTCTCAGCGGCATCAAGGCAATCTGCCTCAGCGCCCTTATCTACAGCCAGGACACAGAGAGAGAGCTGCCGATTGTAGCGTTTTGCTCGCTGCACCTCAGACTCAAGCCTGTCGATGAAGTTCTCGTAATTGACATCTTTCTCGTTCGGCACTACCTGCATGTCCGGAACTCCTTGCCGCTAAGCGTATGGCGAGTGTATATGTACCCAAACAGTATTGCCCATGATTTTACCTGTCCGAGCGCCCCATCACAACGTTGCTCAAAAAACAAGCAGCGCCAGGGGCGCTGCTTGAGGCAAATGAGCTTTATAGCGAAGCTATTTGACTGCAGGGGCGACCTTGCCTTTCTGCTCAAATCTATAGCCTGCCACCTGACCGGAGGTCGTGAGAATGTTGTCGCGAATTTCTCTGGGATCCGCGCCGGCTACAACAAGATCTCTATAGATGGAGAGAAGTTGAGCAGTGGTGGAAAGACAGAGATTCTTGCGCTTGGCGAACTCATTCATAGCCTCTGGATAATCTTCATCAGTGCGCTCGGCCGGCGGGCGATCGGCCCAGGTGCTGGCGACCAGAATACCCTTGGGCTCTACCTCATGAGCGCCCCAGTAAGTGATTACTGACTCAGCCAGCGCAGCCAGCTCGGAGCGATTTGGTTGAGCACTCGTATAAATCAAGCGCACAATCGCCTGCGTCTTGTCGTCTTCCATGAGCCACAATTCGTCCGGATTGCCCGCAGCCGGCTTGACTCGCCAGCCCAGCACTTCGAAGACTCGCGTGCAGGCATTTATCAGATGATCGCCCTGCGAGGAAAGCAGTGCATTCTTGAGATCTTCCATAATCTCGATTCGCGTGCCAAGATCGCCGGCTTTGATCTGTGCCAGGCGGATCTCTTCATTCAAATCGGACAGCTGCGTCCTCAGTCCGTCGAGTTCTGTAAATGAATACTTGGCGCACCATTCGGGCACGACTGGCTTGGATATTTCTTGCTCCATCTTTCTCATCAAATCCTTCGCTTCCGGCTGTCCAACCACCTCGGGTGCGCTTTCAGCAGTGCTAGGTCCAACGGCTGCTCTGGTCTCAAGGGCCATGGTCGGCTCTTGCGACTCGGCTCTGGTCTTGTCGAAATCAAAAAACTCCGGTCGGGGAGCAGGTGTCGGCGGCGCCTCCGGCTCCTTGAAGGCAGGCTCGGGACTGGCAACCGCTGGCTCGGGGTTCAAGGCTGGCGCGTCCTCGCTCAAGAGCCCGGAAAGCGTGGCAGCAGGTTCTCCACCTTCGGCAGAGTGATTCTGGTACCAGCGCATCAGACACTCTTTCAGTTTGGCATCGAGATTCTCTTCGAAGGGAGCCGGCAGAAAAACTATCTGCCCGCCTCTAGGACCACTTTCCCGGAAAGCAGCGATACATTTGTTCGGGCCGGCAACGGCCAGCGGTTTGTAGCCGTCGCTGAGATTTTCATTGCGGATGATCGTGCTCCACTCCAGGTTGGCTTGTTTGAGATAAGGCTGCCACACGGAAGCGTTACCGTCGGCAGTCGTGTCAACAGCCTTGCCCCTGATGGTGGCGCTCATATTACGCTGGTTTGGTCCAGTCGGCTTGTCGGGCGCCCATTCGGACAACCAGGAATAGTTGTCCATAGTCTGGGCCGGTCCCTGCATGACAAACGGCGGAGTGAGAAAATAAATCAGCAGTCCGCCTTTTTTGAGAAACTGGCTCATTTCCTGCGTTCTCAGATCCAGCTCGGCGGCGATAGACTCGAGCAAATTATCGTCTTCGGCGCGATATGACGTCATGCCGTCAAGCTGCAATGTTTCAATCTGTCTGATGATGTCCGATTTCGTGTCGAAGAGGTGCAAGACACTGGACGGATTGATGATGATCACGTCATACATCGCCAGCGGCTTAGCCTCGCCCAAGGGCAGCGTGGATGACACGCCGAAGCCCGGGCAGTTAATTCTCAGAACCTTTTCCTCAGATAAAGTACTCATAATTCCCAACCTTCTCAGCTGACTGATTCGCGGCTTCCAAAACTCACTCACCTCAGCTTTATACCCAGCCATTGAAAATCGCTGCTCCGAAAAAAGGCTGAAAAGTTAAATCAGGGTTGCCAAGAGGACATTTTAAACTTTCCTTCCTCGACAAAAAAACGGTGCCACCCAATTCAGGACGGCACCGCAGGCTAATTTTGCGCAATTGTCGCTCAGTCGAGATCGCCGAGGCTGAAAGAATCTGTACAGAAGGGCTTTTCAACACCATGAACAATGGCATTTTTGCCGCCGTAATAAACGCCCTCGCTAACTCCCACCAGCGTTCCGCAAGGAACACTCCAGAGGCTGGCAAAAAGGTTCGGAGGAAAGTGCTCATGTCCGCCGATTTTGTCGGCAAAGGTCGAAGTGTATTCGCGAATGCGCACCGATGTGCGGCGCGTAATGGCAATCGGTGTGCCGAAAACCATGGCGGTGGTAACACCGGCAACTTTCACCGGGAACATTGCTGCACCCATGAGCATGTCCGAATTTTTGTCATCAGCCTTTGCCGGAGCCGTCATTGAAAATACGCCCACGACCGCGGCCAGAATTATTGCTTTTGCTTTCTTCACTTGATGTCCTCCAAGAACGCCTCTGAATGTTTGCCGGGATGTAAGCCGTAAACCGGCTCTGCCCCTTGCGCCAGCGCCTGACAACTGGCTGGCTCTTTTAACTGGTAATGATATTCACCACTTTCCAGATGAAAATCAGAAAACTAAACCGCCCGTCATAATAGCACTGTCGACCTTTTAACAGCACAGCCCCTTCGGTAAAATCACATATCTATATCCCCTTGCAATAAGCCAATACCCCACGTGTTAACTTACAACTCCCGCTATCACCGCAAAGGCTTCGGGCTGAAGGACCTCATTCAGGGCGAGCTGAGCCGGCAATATGAATCCGAGCTAATCGCCTCCATCAAGGACAACGGCAACCGCCTTGTCTATAAAGACATTACTATAAAGCTGGCCGAAGCTTTCGGATTTTGCTGGGGCGTCGATCGCGCCGTTTCGATGGCTTACGAAACAAGGCGCCAGTTTCCCGTGCACCGTATCTGGATAACGAACGAAATTATCCACAATCCTGTCGTCAATCAAAAATTGCGTGAAATGGAGATCGGCTTCGTCCCTGTGCTTGCCGATGGCAGCAAGGACTTCTCCTTGATCGCGCAAGGCGACGTCGTCATCCTGCCG
>JAHFBI010000228.1 GCA_023250095.1 Candidatus Melainabacteria bacterium | reverse complement strand
GTCCTGGACACGGCACCCACCGGGCACACGCTGCGGGTCTTGAACCTTCCCTCGGCGCTAGACAGCTTGACGGAAGCTCTTACTTTGATGGAGTCGCGGCATGACACCATAATGTCTGCCCTAGTAGGCGCAAGCTCGACGTCCCCTGGGTCCGACCGGCTCACCAGACTGAAAGAAAGCGCCGGGCTTATGACTGAGACTCTGAAGGACAGCCACCGCTGCGGGGTCTTTGTCGTCACCATTGCCGAGCATCTACCCCTCAAGGAAACGGAGCGCTTCATCGCCGATCTGAAAACTCTCTCGATTGCCGTCAAGGCGATTCTCATCAATCACACTGCAGCAGGAAACTGCCCCTTCTGCCTTCAACAGGCAGCAGGACAGAGGCAATATATCGCAAATATCCAGGAAGGTTTCCCGGCGACACCGACCTATCTGGTCGGGCAACAAGCCTGCGCCCCAGCCGATCTCAGGCGCCTTAAGCAACTGGCTGAAAGTATCGAGATAGTCCCCCGAGACAGGCTCATTCAACTCGAGGCAAAAAACATTCACTGCCCGCCAGCTTTGGCCAGCAATCCAAAGGCGACCGGGCACCTGCCGGATTTTGCTTCCGCAGGGCAAAAATTTCTGATTTTTGCCGGCAAAGGAGGCGTCGGAAAGACATCCATTGCTGCAGCATCGGCTCTTGCATTTTCCCTCCGGCATGCCGACAAGCAAATTCTTATCGCCTCAATCGATCCGGCCCACTCGCTCGGAGACTGCCTTGGAAGGCCCTTGAGCAACAAGCCCCTTTGCCTGCAAGACAATCTCTGGGCCTTAGAAATAAATGCCTGTGAGCTCCTGGCTGAATTCAAAAGTACTTATGAGGAAGAGACGGCGAATCTTCTTGCCGGATTGTTTCAGACGGCAGGACACGGCGGCGGCTTTGAGATGCGGCAGGACCGCGAAATTGCCGATAAGCTCGTCAATCTCGATACGCCAGACCTCGATGAATTCATGGTCTTCAGGAGGCTAGCTGAATTGAGGCGCAGCGGCAAGTTCGACCTGGTGATCATCGATCCGGCCCCGAGCGGGCACTTTTTTAGATTTCTCCAGTTGCCAGCCATTGCTGTTCCCTGGATCAAAGCAACACTGAAAGTGATAAAAGAGCACCGGGCTCTTGCTACCGCCCCCAAAACCGTGCGAGAGCTGCTCACTTTGATCAAAGACATCCAGACTTTTCAGCAGGAAGTCTCAGAGCCCGCCTGCACAGCCATGGTGGCAGTAGCCTCGCCAAACCGGCTCGTTCTCGAAGGCACTGCCGACATGGTGCTGCGCCTGCAAGCTCTGACGTCCCCATTGAAGGACATGGTCATAAATCTCATGCGGCCGCCAAGTCCCGGTTGCTCCATCTGCATGGGCTTGCAAGATTCCGAACAGAAGGCTCTTGCTTCTTTCGCCCCTTGCTTCAGAGATTTGAACGTGGTGAAAGTCTCTCTTTCACCGCATGAGATCGCAGGACCGGACGGCTTGATAGATCTCGGAGGTGAGCTTTATGGATAACGGATATTATCTTTATGCAATTGGCAGAATTAAAACTGACTACTGCATCGGCAACATTGGCGAAACAATGGAGCAAGGCCATGCTCTGACGTTCATAGAAAATGAACAGCTTTGCGCCATTTGCAGCCTGGTGCCGCTCACTGACTTCGGACCGGAGCCCCTGGCGCGGAATCTCAGGAACATCGACTGGCTGGAAAAAGCTGCGCGCAACCATGACAGAATCATCCGGCGAATATCGGCGGCAATGACGGTCGTGCCGGTCCGATTCGGGACAGTCTTTTTCACAAGCGATAATGTGTTGAACTTTCTGAGCCAAAATGAAGAGCGCCTCAACACCTTGCTGGCTTCTCTGGACGGAGCCTGGGAAATGGTGGTCACGCTGGAGTTCGATGACGATAAGCTGGTGAAGACTCTCGGCAGCAGCGACGAGGAAGCCAGAAGCCTGATGGCGAGGATCGCTTCATCCGGTGAGGGGGCAGCTTACCTTTTCCAGAAAAAACTGGAATCGCTCGAGAAAGTCCTCCTGGACTCCTATGCCCAAGAGCAAATTGAAACTTTCACCACCGCTGTCCGGACGCTGTCCTCCAAAGTCACAAGCAAACAGATAGCTCGACATCCGCACTTGAAGTCCAGCCGGTACGCCAGTATTGCCTGCCTGGTACCTCAAGGCGATCTTGAATCTTTTGAAAGAAGAATAGACAGCCTGTCCGCGCTGACAAAAACTACTGGACTGACGGTGCGCACGACAGGTCCGTGGCCGCCATACAGCTTCGCCAGCCTGCAGGAAGTAGCGCTAAGGGGGAACTGAGAACCATGTCCTCAAGCAAGAACGCGGGCAGACACCCGATCACCGAAGAAAATTTCACCCTGCTTGATCTGCTCGACCGCCTGCTGGCGACAGGCGTAGTCGTGCGCGGAGACCTCACCATATCCGTGGCGGATGTCGACCTCATTTATATTCAACTCAATTTGCTTCTGACGACCGTGTCCAAATTGGCGCAGCCGACATTGGCTCAGCTTGCGCAGGGGCAGCCAACAATCACAAACAAGGAGCCAAGCGCTCATGTCAAGTCGTAAATGCCGCCAGGGAAACCCCTCACGCAGAGACAGGCACCGTCCACTTGCCGCCTGGCAGCCTGCAGCACTCACAGCCGCACCTTCTTTCAAGCCCTCAAGATGTGACGAACAGCCGCCGCCGCGAATTTGTCTGGACCCGGACAATGTCCAGCAAGGCCTGGCAAAGCTGGTTCTGACCATCATCGAGCTGCTGCGCCAGCTCCTGGAAAAACAGGCAATTCGGCGCATGGAAGACGACAATCTCACCGATGCGCAACTGGAGCGAATGGGAAAAACATTTATCAATCTGGAAGAGAAGGTAACCGAACTCAAAAATCAGTTCGGGCTGTCCGCAGAAGATTTGAACATACATTTGGGTCCCCTCGGAGATCTACTTTAGGAGGTCGGCAATGTCACAACAAATACAAACCACAGGACACAGCGAAGGGCTGGCCGATATCCTGGAGCGGATCCTGGACAAAGGACTGGTCATCGCAGGTGACGTCACAATCTCGATAGCTGACATCGAGCTGCTCAAGATCAAAATCCGCCTCCTTGTCTGCTCGGTCGATAAAGCAAAGGAAATAGGAATTGACTGGTGGCAAACAGATCCCGCCCTCTCAAGCAAAGCCCGAGAGCTCATCGCCACTGAAAACGAGACACTGAAAACGCGCATTGCCGAGCTCGAGAAACTGACAGCAATGTCCGCGATTGCAGGGGCTGCCCAGCCGACGACAGATACTTAAAAAGGACAGAGCAACAGCAGCCAGAGCACCTGCTCAGAAAGCCGGGCGAAAGTTCATTAAAGTGTCTCCGTGGACCACTGCGGTAGATGTTTTTTTGAGACAATGGACTCCGTCATGAAACAATTCCTCCTGTCCCTGTCCGTGGTCCTATGTCTTTCCGCTGCGACGGCGGGGCGACAGGCGCTTGCTTATTCTCCACAGTTCGATCAGGCTATTGAAAGCTTCAACGCCAGGCAATACGCGCAGGCTTTATACCAGTTTCAAACCGAAGTGCACACTAATCCCCAGGACCCACTCACTCACTATTATATGGGTTTGTGCTACCACCACTTGAACCGCTTTGCCGAAGCCACGCAAGAATATAACTGGGTCTTGCTCAACAGCCAGGACCCGGAGCTCATCCAGCGCGTGCAAATGGGATTGCAGGTGCTCGCCCGCTTTCAGTCCATGCCTGCCTGGGGGAGCGCCACTAGCGAGTCCCCCTTGCCAGCCAGCGTACCACAAAACAGCAGCCAGCCTTCTGCGCCACAGGCTCAAGAGGGAGGTTCCGCCTCAGCTTTTGCTGGAGCAAAACCAAAGATACTGGACTTCTATACCACCTGGTGCGGTCCGTGCAAAAGATTTGCCCCGATTTTCCATAAAGCCGAAGCTGAGTATAAAGGACGGATCGAATTCTTGAGCCTGAATGCTGAGGAGCCGAGGAACGCCGCCATCGTACGCCGCTATAATCTGCACGGTTATCCGACCATTATTTTTCTCAATGCTGCCGGGCGGGTAGTGGACCGCCTTGAAGGCGCTCCAGGCAACCTGAAAGACTTACAGACGGTCATTCAGCGCGCCTACGGGCCTGCCTTCTGAAGCTATTGTCCGTTGCCTGAAGCCTTTCTAAGCATGCAAGCCGGTCATAAAGAGACAAACAGGCTCTCCCCGGTCGGGCATCTGTGATAACTTGAGCAGTTGCTAAGTTATAGATTCTGAGGTTGGGAGCATGACAAGCGGAATGACGACAGGTTCGCCGGCAGCCGGCAGTGTTGGTCAGGCAGCGCCGGCTTTTGCCGGTCCATGCCCGCGACTAGCACCGGATCTGGTATCAGGAGAAATCAGGTCCGACTGGACAAAGGCAGAAATTGCTCGCATTTATTTCTCGCCACTGCTGGAGCTGGTTTATCAGTCCGCCAGTGTGCATCGCCGCTATCATGACCCGCGGGCCATTCAGCAATGTACGCTCCTGTCGATCAAAACCGGTGGCTGCTCGGAAAATTGCGGCTACTGCCCGCAGTCAGCCCACCATTCCACAGCCGTGAAGCCGGAAGGCGTCCTCGATCAAGACTCGGTGGAAGCGTCAGCAAGGGCTGCCAAAGAAGCAGGCAGCGACCGCTTCTGCATGGGCGCCGCCTGGCGAGAAGTGCACGACAATACCCAGTTCCAGAATATCCTGGCTATGGTGCGCCGCGTGAAAGCTCTGGACATGGAAGTGTGCGTGACCCTCGGGATGCTCAGCGCCGAACAAGCAAAACAGTTGAAGGCAGCGGGGCTCACAGCCTACAACCACAACCTTGACACAAGCGCAGGTTTCTACGACAAAATCGTCACAACACGCACTTATCAGGACCGTTTGAACACTTTAAAAAACGTGCGTGACGCAGGCATAGCAATTTGCTGCGGTGGCATTATCGGCATGGGCGAATCGGCCGAGGATCGCATCGATCTTCTCCACACGCTCGCCACATTGCCTGAGCATCCGGAATCGGTGCCGGTCAATGCTCTGGTGGCAGTGAAAGGGACTCCGCTGGAAGAGCGTCCGCCAGTCGATGTCCTGGAAATGGTGCGCATGATCGCCGCCGCGCGCATCGTCATGCCAGCCGCCAGAATCAGACTTTCGGCCGGGAGAGCAGCCATGTCTTACGTTGAGCAAGCACTCTGCTTCCTGGCAGGCGCCAATTCTCTCTTCACCGGCGAGAAGCTTTTGACCACACCTAATTGTGACTCCGACGCAGACAGGCAGATGTTCGATCTACTTGGCTTGCAACCAATCACTTGACGCCACTTGCTAGCGCATATTCCACGGTTGGGAATTGAGATCGACCAACTCTTCGGCATGCGGTGCTTTCACCGGATGATTGACGGCATTGCCCGTGCACTGCAAAATATGCCCGCTCAGATGCCCGAGTGCTGCAAAAGCCACCATAGACACCGCCGCCACGCAGCCTATGCCGAGGGCATACTCAACAAGACTCTGACCTCGTTTGCTACGTCCCATAACAACCTTACCCGCTGTTTCTTGCGCTGAGAAAGAGAAACTGAAAATCCATCAATTCGAGCGCTCGGCAGTAAACAGACTATCACATTCTTGTCTTCCTGCCTGACTTGTCGGAGGGAAGCAAACGCAGCTGAGAGAAGTCTTCAAACAGGCTAAGGGCGAAAGAGCCAAAATCCCTGGCGCCTTATTTAAGAGCGGCTTACTCTTCGACAGCCAGCCCGGCTCCTGTCAGCGCGGAGACCTTTTCCGGCTGGCAGGCTTTTCCCTGGAAAAACCCAGACCCTCCTCACCACCCAGAAGCCCGGCCAGGTCCGAATCCGAGTCTTCATTCAGCAGAAGCATCATTTCGTCTTTCACTTTCTTGTAACCCTTGGGCACGGCAAAGACTGCCGGATCAATGTTCATCCGCTGACACTTCCTGGTATCGAGCGAGATCAAAGCGCGCCCGTTGGAATTGTACTGGATCATGCGCACAGGAAGTCCCATTCCGTTAGGAATGGACACAGCCTCCGTCAAAAGCTCAGTCAGGGGCAAAGGCGGCTTTATGTCAGGCGCCACCCAGAACTCGGTGTTGTACAACTTTCCGGCAGCTGCAGGCTGCTTGATTTTGGAGTTGACCTTTACAAACGGGCGGTGAATATCGTCAGCGAAATACTGGCAAGCTTTCACGCCACCGACAATGCCTGCGCCACCCTTTTTGAGAGGTCCGTTCGCCTGCGCGGGAACCCTCCTCAATCCAAAGAAGTTCTTGCGCCACTGGGCATACGGCATAGTCATGCTGGTCTTGTTCTTGACGTTGTACGCCGAGACGCGCCAGTCAGGCGCCGTCATGACAAAAGTGATGCCCATTTTCTCCGAGGTCAACCGAATGCCTTTTTTGCCCAGATATGCCGTTTGCTTGCCGTAAAAATCGCTGACCTGATCGAATTTCCAGCCCACGTCCCCCGACGCCCCCCACGCCCCTGCCCAGCCCGGCAGAAAAAAGAGCCCCAGAAGCAAGGCGAGCTTTTCATTTTGACGATTTTGTGTTTCCATCAATTTCCCTGGAGAGAAGCGGGCATATAGATACAGGCTGGCGGCAGTCCGTTGCCAAGCAGCACCTGAGAGGAGCCTGTTGCTAATACTAGCGAACTCGAGCCCGCCTCTACCTGAAATGTAGGATGCCGGAATCCCGGAATTGCATCGTGCCTCACGAAGAACAAGAGAAAACCGCCTATTTCCCCAGAGAAGACGCCTTCCTCGGCACAAGCTTTGCCGGGCGCTACCAGATCCTTGCCTTGCTGGGCAAAGGCGGGATGAGCGCTGTCTATAAAGCTCGTCACCAGGTAATGCACAAGCTCTTTGCCGTCAAGATGCTTCATCCGCACCTGGTCAGCGACCAGCAAAGCCTGCAGCGCTTCAAGCAGGAGGCTCAGGCAGCCAGCGCCCTGAACCACCCAAATGTCATTGCCGTGCACGACTTTGGCATCACTGACGCCGGCGTGCCTTACCAGATCATTGACTTTCTCGAGGGACTTTCTCTGGCTGAAACCATCAAGAGAGACGGCCCCCTGGAAAGCGAACGCGCTCTAAAAATCTTCATCCAGGCCGCAGATGCGCTAGGGCACGCGCACACCAAGGGTGTCATCCACAGGGATTTGAAGCCCAGCAACATAATGCTTGTAACGTCTGACGGCGAAGAGGATGTCGTAAAAATAGTCGATTTCGGCATCGCCAAACTGATGCCCCAGGAAGGACGAGAAAACCAGCAGCTCACACAGACCGGTGAAGTTTTCGGCAGCCCGCTATATATGAGTCCGGAGCAATGCATGGGGCACAAGCTGGACATGCGCTCGGACATCTATTCGATGGGCTGCTTGATGTACGAGGCGCTGAGCGGACAACCACCTTTGATGGGCAACAATGTCTACGAGACGATCAGCAAGCAGATCAATGAGATGCCTGCCTCCCTTTCCACAACACGAGCCAATCTTTCCAGATCCGCCCAGCTAGATGCGATTATCTGCAAAGCCATGGCCAAGGATCCCCAGCAACGTTATCAGTCGATGGCTGAAATGAAGAAAGATCTTCTGTCCCTGTACCAAGGATCGAAAGTGGGCTGGCTCGATTCGACACGCAAAACAATCGAACTGGTCAAGATAAAATCGACTCCTTCGATGAAGCGCTTCCCAGTCAAAGTATTTCTTTATCTGGGGCTGACCATACTT
>JAHFBI010000227.1 GCA_023250095.1 Candidatus Melainabacteria bacterium | reverse complement strand
TAGAGTGCCTCATCGTCTTCGGCGCTCTGAATTGCTCCGTCGAGCACAAGCATGCGCCCGTAATTGATACTGTCGGCGATGAGCACGTCCTGGAACTGCGTTTTCTCGTCAGCTATGATGCGCGTGAGTTTGTAAGCATAAAGGTCCGCGTCGTCGGAGTCTTCTACAAAGATGGGTACTGTGCCGTCATATATGAGAGTGTTGCTGCTATCGCGATTTTCGGCGACAGCGGAGAGGAGCCCCTTTCTGAGGCTATGGGACGTTTTTGTCGAATTCATCTTTCCAATCCTGTATTTAAACGCTTATCCGGAGGCGCAAGCCCCTATCGTGCCATTGCCAGCGCCCTGCCCTGACCGGCGGTTCCCGCCGCCTCTTCGCTCACCGCATTGTCGCGCGTGAGTATTTTGCGCGCCACCTGAGCCGGGCGCAAGATGTCTTGCAGCACTCTGTCAAACTCTTCAGGACGGCAGGTATCGCCGCAAGTGAAGATGTCTACGAAGCAAGCCTTGTGTTCTGGATAAGTATGTATGCTGGCGTGGCTTTCCGAAAGAAGCATTACCGCCGTCATCCCGCCTTCGGGAAAGACGTGGTAGGAGGTCTTGAGCAAAGTAGCCCCTGAGGCTTCTACGGCGGACGTCATTGCTGCCAGCAGATTGCCGACATTGCTCAAAACGCTGGCGTCGCAGTCCAGATAGCTTGATAAAAGATGTCTGCCGGCAAACTGGTGTTCCTCGGCAGAGCATGGTCGATTTAGGTCTGGTTGAACCATATAAATAAGGTGTTTCTCAGTGAATTCCAACAAAGGGCAACCCGGGGCTGGACCCCCAAGTTTAGCACCGGGTTTGCTCTGCTCTTGAGCTGCCAATATGATTTTGAGGACATCTTGAGGCTGTCTCTTTACATGGAAGGCGCAGATCCTTTCGCAGAGCCTTTTCTGGAATATGTAGTCTGGCGAAGTCCTGTGAAGAATCTGTGAGGGCTGTTAGAATCGGCGGCAGATGCTGGATTATGAACACTATATGAAGTTATGTCTTGACCTTGCTGCCAAAGCAGCAGGCAGGACAGCTCCAAATCCCCTGGTTGGCGCGGTGATAGTGAGCCAGGAGGGGGAAGTTGTTGCAAGTGGCTATCACCGGGCAGCCGGGCAACCGCATGCAGAAGTGGAGGCTCTCGACCAGGCCGGCAGTGCCGCGCTGGGCGGGACGCTCGTTGTAAATCTGGAACCTTGCTGCCACTTCGGGAATACCCCGCCCTGTGCCGACAGAATCATTGAAAGCGGAGTGAGGCGTGTTGTAGCCGGTATCTCAGACCCGAATCCGGCTGTCGCCGGTGGCGGCATCAAAGTATTGCAGGATGCCGGAATTGAAGTGATTGTCGGGGTGCTGGAACAAGACTGCCGGTATCTCAACCGAGGCTTCCTTAAATGGATTAGCAGCCGACGTCCCTGGCTCTGCCTGAAAATTGCTTCAACTCTCGATGGCTGTATAGCTGACCGGAATGGCGGCAGCCGCTGGATCTCGGGTAAAGAGGCCCGGGAGCACGTGCATTTCTTGCGCAACACTTTCGACTGCGTGATGGTGGGTGGAGCAACGGCACAAGCCGACGATCCGGAGCTGACGGTCAAGGGGATTGTCAACAGCCGAGACCCCTTGCGAGCGATCATAGATCCCTGGCTGAGGCTAAGCCCGCAAGCCCGTGTTTGCGCGCAATCTAGCTTTGACGGCGCCACAGTCGTGTTCGCCCGGCAAGAGGCAATAGAGGGGCGCAAGGCGCTCTTCCCGGCGCAAGTGCAACTGGTTCCTTGCAGTCTGTCGGCAGAAGATAAACTTGATCTCGGCGAAATTCTTTCCTGGCTTGGCGAACGCCGTATTCTGACAGTCCTGTGTGAAGGTGGTGGGCGCCTGGCTGCGGCACTTCTGCAAGAGAATCTGGTCGACGAAGTGCAGTGGATTGTTGCCCCCAGGCTGCTTGTGGATGGGCAGGCTGTGCGCTCGATTTCCGGGAGCCGCCAGCGGCTCATAAATGAGGCTCTGGAGCTGCGCGACCTTTCTGTAAGTCCACTGGGGCAGGACATACTTGTGCGCGGACGTCTTTCGGAAATTCGTTGAGTGTCCTGGTGTCACTAGAGCCTGTATTGATATTTGGATGGGAATGTTTTTTGAACAAAATTAAAGGTTGCCGGGGCTAACCTCTTACTCGGCTTCAGGCGGATGTCTCCTCGGTCTTAAGTGAGAGGGTTTGGCGGGGCGATCTCAGAAAGATTGAGAGGCTAATAAGTAACTTTTCATTGATGTGCAGGCATCGCTGGCTTGCGCTATAGTGGAACGCTCATGATCTACGATGGGGTTTGATCCGTGCTGACATCGACAATGCTTGCACTAGGACCACTGACATTGGGAATACGCCTTGAGTCTGACGCTAACGGTCAGCCCGTAGTCACGTACGTGCCGAGGGTGGAGGACTTTACGCCGCCGACCACTCGCGAAGAGCGAATCGAATGGGTTCGCCAGTCGTACGAACGGTTTTTCGAAAAAGTCTTGGAAAAGGACACACTCACCAGGGTGGCAGAGGTAGGCTAGAATGCTCTCAGTCCGGTGGTAAAGCCGTCGGAGGTTAGCACGACGAGCCAGGGCAATGCACCCTTGTCGGGCATGGTTTATCTTCTATCGGCAGGCTTGACTAGCCTGTCATTAATGATTGGTTTGTTTTGCAAGAAAGGAGCGCCATGTGTGATGAGAGAAGCGATCCATCTTGGGGAGAGTCTCAGTCAGGATCACGAAAGGTCTATATAGAGACGTTCGGCTGCCAGATGAACAAGTCCGATTCGGAACATATGCTCGGCGTGCTCGACGAGATCGGCTATGCGCCGACAGATGAGATCAAAGAAGCTGACCTGATGATCCTCAACACCTGTGCCATCAGAGCTGGAGCCGAGGACAAGGTCTACAGCTATCTGGGCTACTGGCGCAAGCTGAAGGCTGTACGTCCTGATGCTTTGATTGCTGTCGGTGGTTGTGTCGCGCAGGACGGGGGGCAGTCTCTTCTCTCGCGCTCACCAGGGGTGGATATTGTTTTCGGCACGCACAATATGCACAGGCTTCCGGAACTCGTTTTGCAAGCCCGGAAGAGCGGGAAGCCGCAGGTGGAGATCTTTCAGGAATTGCCAGACGATCTGCCCGAAACGCCAGTCGTGCGGCGCAACGCGGTCAGCGCCTGGGTCTCAGTAATTTATGGTTGTGACTACAATTGCACTTATTGCATCGTCCCTTATGTGCGCGGGCGGGAAAAGAGCCGCCCGCCGGCTTTGATCCATCAGGAGGTCCTTGAGCTAGCTGAAAACGGCTATAAGGAAGTGACGTTTCTCGGGCAGAACGTCACGGCTTATGGACAAGATCTGGAGTCTGGCATGCATCTTGGTGATTTGCTTGCCTTGTCCGGACAGGTCGAGAGCATAAAGAGGGTGCGCTTCCTGACAGGACATCCCCGCGATCTCAGCTGCCAGATTATCGATACGGTTGCGCAAACCTGGAACGCCTGCCAGTACTTCCATGTGCCTGTACAAGCCGGTGATGATCGTACTCTCAGGCGCATGGCGCGTGGCTACAATGTGGATTATTACCGGGCTCTGGTGGAAAGAATTCGTGAGCGTATGCCAGAGGCTGGCATTACTACCGACCTCATTGTCGGCTTTCCTGGCGAAACGGAAGCTGAGTTCATGAATACAGTCAATCTTGTAGAGGAGCTGGGTTTCGACTCGTGCAACACAGCTGCGTATTCGGCCAGGCCGCATACGCCGTCTGCCAACTGGGACTCCCAGGTGCCCGAAGTGGAGAAGCTTGAGCGTCTGCGCTTGCTCAATTCGGTAGTGAGCAATGTATCGCACCGGCGAAACAAACCTTATCTCGGCAGGACCGTGGAGGTCCTGGTCGAAGGGCGCAGCCAGCGCAATCCTGAGAGGTTGACCGGGCGCACCGGTACAAACAAAGTGGTGAATTTCGAGGGTAAGGCAGATCTTATCGGCACACTCCAAGACGTGGAAATTCAAGCTGCCAATCCCTGGGCATTGCGAGGCACGCTTTGCCGGCAGGGTTGTGCCATGGCCCGAACTCCTGGCTGAGCAGGACACTCATCGGGAAGGCTTTTTTCTTTTCGGAATGGACTTTCTCTTCCCTGAGAGTTTGTGTGCTCTGCCTAGAGCTGGTCAGCGCCGCCGACTGCTGCGCCTGTGCCTGTGACGACAAGCTGATTGCCAGCTGGTGTACCCAGACCTGTCGCCACATCGAGCTTCAGTTCAATCTGCACGGCAGATGGCAAATGGTCGGAATTGATCTGGCGAAAGTTCTTGGCCAGAGTGACGCGGGCCGGGGAGATGGTTTTTTCAACCGGGGCCGGCAGCGAGGATATTTTGAAATCGAGCGAGCCGTCTGAGCCGGCAGGGAGTCTGGCATTGATGCTCTCTCGATAGAGATGGCTTGCGCTGTGAATATAGAGAGAAGAAGCGTCATGTGCTGCGAGCTCATCCAGTCCTTTCAGTTCCGAAACATTGGACTGAGCGCCATTCATTTTCCCGAATTTGATGTCAGAGACCCTCATGACAGGCTCGGAGACTTTCAGCCAGGGCAAAGACATCGGATAGCTGCCCTTGATCTCGTTGAACTTGTTATGCATGGAGATGAGAGCCTCATCATGGGCTATGCTGGCAAGACGCACCCGCTCGGCTTCCAGATCGGAAGCGCTTTGCCGGGCTTCGGCCAGCAGTTGCTGAGAAAGATTTCGTAGTTGCGGATATCGCTCCAGTGCTTCGTCGTTGGTCTTGCGCGAAGAAAAGACGAGCTGGCGGCAGCGTCCGATCATGTTATTCATTTGCCCGAGGCGGTCCGTTTCGTTCAATTTACGAGCGCCGGCAAGGGCAATTTCATCTGCTGACGTCTGGAGGCGGTTGTGGACGAAAAAGAGCCCGCCGAAGGAGCAGGACATGATCATGGCCAGCGCGTTCACGGCAGCAAAGACGCAGACCAGCACCAGAATATTCCCGCATTCGCTTTTCCTGAAGATTGCTTTTACCATCTTTGATAGCTCCGTGCGACGGCCGTTGTGTTGTGTGTAGACGGGCACATTTAGAAAAAGTAGAGCGTCTGCGTATGTCCGGGGGGGGTCGACTCGAGAAAGATATTGATGGCGCTTGCCAGCGGATGACTTCCATCATGAGGTGGAGCACTGGTGGCTCCCTGGTGCTCCAGGCAGGAGACGACCTCAAAGAAGGAAGATCCCTCCGGAAGCTTTACAGTGGCAACCGAATTGGCGTTGAGATTGGACTCGAGGATCAGCCTCAAGATGGCATTGGAAGCAGCCTGATACTCGCTTGCAGTACCTGTTCCTTCTTTATGCGTTACTTCAATGGACACCGCGTCTCCGCGTTCGACTTCAAATTTGTGCAGACGCTCGAGACCCAGCGGTTTCTCTCCGTGAAACCACATGTCCTCGTACTTCACCGGATGGTTCTCATCCATCGTGTGAGACTCATCGTGAGTCTTGAAATAGGTGACATGAGTTTTGACTACAGGGAACAGTCGGCAGCCGGCATATTGAAACTGAGTCGGCAACTCTTGTGTCTCGATTCTCACTGTCCAGTCAAAGGGGCGATCTATATGATCGGCTGAGATTGCCGATCCTTGTTTGCCTGCGGCGGACAGGATTATGATTGCCGGCAGAGCCGCTGCCAGGAGCATCTTTTTCGTTAGTTTCATTATTCAATTACCTGCAAGATTTACTCGTTTATCCAGTATTGCCTGGTTTCGGGATCTCGCCCGAGATTCTCCCAGGATGAGCGGCTTGAGAACTTCATGGTCACTGGTCCGGTCAGTCCGGGTAAGCCATGGCTTGCTGAGACAAGCGGCGGAATGTCGGCATTGGCGGTGAGTTCCACGCAATAGAGACACGGTCCCCTGGTGCCATTTGGCAGCCATTCAGAGGGAATCGATTCGCTCTGCCGGACAACAATTTTGTCTCCATCGTTTTGCCCGCAAACCACAAGGGACACAGTCGGTTCATGAACCGTGATACCGCAGCGCCTCAGGAAATCGCGCCACCAGTTGTCCGCCGGCGCATAGCAATCGCTGCGCTTTTCCGAAAGAGACAGCCGGTGAGTGTATTCATTGATGACACCAGATGTTATCAAATACCTGACTGGAATGAATCCCAGGTCAAGCAATGGAGTAAGGATGAAGCAGACGAAGACCACCAGAGCCGGACCGAACTCCGTAAGCGCGTTTGCCCTCGTGCTTCTCATTTGGAAGTTCATATTCATTCCTCTAATATTCTTATCGGCAAGCTTTGCTTAAATGGCCTTAGCTAATCAACGATGGGTGCAAGCCAATTAGCAGGGAAAGGCAAAAGATAACGGCGTTCTTAAATTGCTTTCAAGAGGCGTTATTGTGCGCATGAGCGCAATTGAAAAGGCGAGCGTTCCTTTCAAGACCGCTCGCCTTTTGGGTGTGACCGGGCTTTGCTTGTGTCTAGCCGCCGGTGGCCATGTGCACGGCTCTTTCGGCATTAGGCATGCCATAGCCGAAATACGGCGTCCATAACGCTCCGCCGGCGCGGAAACAGCTGGCTTTGAGAATCCACTCGACCATGGTGTTGGGCAAGGCCGGATTGGCATTCCAGACAAGGGCGGCAACCGATGCCACTATCGGACAGGAGAAAGAAGTGCCGTCCACCGTTCTTACATTGCCAGCTCTGTCCGAGCAAACGATGTCTTTTCCCGGAGCTGTAAAGGTGATGCAGGTTCCCCAGTTGGAGAAGCTGGTGAGCGACAGGCTGTTGTCTATGGCGGAGACGACGTTCAGATACGGCAGGGGCGGATCCGGATCGAATGCTCCGTCGTTGCCGGCCGAAATGAAGATCAGCCCGCGATTGACCTCATGAAATTCCTGAAAGTAGACGTGAAGGGGAGCGTGCAGGATCGGATTCGTGAAGCCGAAGGGAGGATAGGCGCCATAGCTGATGTTTACTATTTTGTTGCCAGACGCCATCATGTTGAGAAGCCCTGCCATGATGGCGATGTCATCCGTGGTGCCTCCGGATCCGGCAATTTGTACAGGATAGATTGCCGAGCCGGGAGAGACTCCTGCCGTGTTCACAGTGTTGTTTGCCGTGGCCGCCGCGGTGGTGGCAACCAGCGTGCCGTGCCCTTGCACGTCAGTACGCGCACCGCCGGAGAGGGCCCCACCCAGCCCCCCGAGGAGGTCGCCCAGTGGTCCTGGTCCGCCCAATACCGTCAGTCGTGCTGCCCATGTTGTGGCGTTATAACCTTTCAGTGTTTTGCCCGAGAGATCCGGATTGGTAGCCTGGCAACCGCTGTCGAATACGGCGATTTTTGTGCCACTTCCCATGGTGCGATCCCAGGCGTGCGGGCAGTTGATGGCTCCCAGATGCCATTCGCTTGTGAAATTGGAATCGTTAGGTATGAACTGGGCTTTGAAGCGGTAATTGCGGCTGATGCAGCGAAAGTCCTTTTTGTCCTGCATGAGTTTCTTTTCCGTTTGCGCCAGCTGCCCGCGTTCTGTCTGGACGATCAGACATTTCAGGCGTCCTTCGCCCATCGAGCCTATCACCGTGCCGTGGGACTCTTTGAGGGCTTTGTCTATATCTTCCTGCTCGGCTGAGGCGTTTGGCATTATCAATAATATGTCCGGTGTGAAATCAGCCGCTGGTTTTGGAGCGGCCACCGGCAGCCTGGTTGGAACATGCAGTTCCTTGTCCTGGCAGAAAGCTGGCATACTGCTCAGGGATGTCAGGCCGAAAACCAGCGATGCCGTGATACCGAAAATCCT
>JAHFBI010000226.1 GCA_023250095.1 Candidatus Melainabacteria bacterium | reverse complement strand
TCCGGGGGGCGACGGCGAAGTTGCCCTGTCTTACGCCATCGACTGCCGCTTGTACGTGCTTCTCCGTCAGGGGCAGCAAGTCTGCCAGCTTCGGCGAACGGAATTCGAAATGTCCGGTGGAGCGAGCGGCATTGATACTCAGGTAGTCACCGCTCATTACCCTGCTGCCTGGCAGGATGGCTCTCTCAACGGCCAGGGCATAAAGCGGCAGCTGGATATCGAGCCCCTGGCGCGCTTCAGCTGTGCTGTGTGGCGTGGAGCCGGTCTTGTAATCGACTATGAGGGCCTGCGTGACGGGAGCGGCATCGCTATTTCGAACCTCCCCGGGCTGCTGCTCGGATACGGGCGATTCAATGTCGGGTGGGGACGTGACTGGCGCGACGTCGCCATCTCGATCCTCCCTAGGCTGCCTCGACCACATTGGCGAGATAATGGTCGCAGGACCTGCCTTTCCCGTGCAAGCTTGCTGTTGGCTGTCATCTTTGACGGGAAGGTCGATGCGGTCGATCACGCCCTGGATGGAGGCCGGACCGTGTGCGGTATGAATAACCAGCGGCGGGAAAGAGGAGCCCTCCTCAAAGCCGAAGCGCACTTCGAACATTGCTGGCTGCGCCTTGAGCGGATCGCGCTCGATTCTTTCTTGGTCGCGGTCGATAAACCGGGTCAGACGAAAGAGCATCTCTTTCTTCTCATTTTCCCAGTATTGCCCCGGCACGAAATCGGCTCGACTCTCAGCCAGGGACAATGCCGCGGCAAAAGATTTCTCCAGGATCTCGGCAGATAGCCCCTGGCGCAGATCGGTGCTCAGGCAAAAGAGCTCGCGGTAAAAAAGTTCTAGGGTCTTGTGATAAATGTCGCCTTTCAGAGCATAGGTCAAGCCGGGCTCCGGCTCCTGGCGCGGTTTTGTTCTGAGAATATTACTCAGCCAGAAGCGAAACGGGCATCTGCCATAATTATTCAGGGCCGAAGCGCTCCAGGATGAAGGAGGATCAATCCTGACGAGTCCCTCTTGCGCGAGATCGCAGAGATAGCCGTTGAACCGGTTCAAACGGTTATTGTCCAGGCGCTGGCAGGCGCCGAGCATCTGAGGGCGCAGCCGCTGCCAATAGTCTGCCACTGCAGGCAGTGCGAAGGCCGCCTCCGGTAAGTCCAGTTGCGGTTTGCTCCAGAGTTGCCCGGCGATGAGATCGCGCGGCGATACCGGGCATCTTTTCGACGGCTCAAAGGGATGCACTTGTTCTAGTTCCAGATAGTTTACCGTCCCGTCAAAAAGATAGAAGGAAGGCACCGTTTCCTCACCGTTCATTTCAAATTGTGGATATGACAGGGTGAGATGTCGGCGACATCTTTGCGCAAGCGAGTGGAAAAGAGCCTGCTCAAATCCGGGCTCTTGCCGGGGATTATTCAATTCTATTGCAAAGCCGCGCCATAAAGCCAGTTCATCTTGACTGACAAAGCCGGACTGTCTACCTCGCCGGGGAAAATTTCCTTCGAGGAGACCGGCGACAAAAATCTCGTCGAAGCGTCGATTTGGAGCCTTATCGGCCGAGCAAATCAAGATGTACTCGTCCGTGCAGGCAGAGGCAGGCAGGTTGGCTTTCTCCAGCAGAGACTCCAGAGCCAGGCAGAAATGTTCGTAAGCGATCTCAGTTGTGCCAAGGACCCTTTCTTCGAGCAAGAGTGTTGAAAGCGCTGACCGCAGTGCAAACAGTCCCTCCTTCTCTTGCCAGGAGAGCGCGCGTCTCGATCTGTCAGCATTTCCGAAGAATCTCTCGACGATGTCTTCTGCCCAGCAAACAAACTGGCCGAGCGAACAGTGGCTCGTCGGCGGGCTTACAAGAGTAAGCAATGCGGTGATTGATTCTGCCACATCCTTCCGGCAGCGCGTTTGCAGGAAATCCAGCCACCTGTTCTTGCCACCGATTATGCCTTCTTGTAGCGATTCGTTGTCTAGCCAGTCGATGGCAGCAGGTGTCAGCCCGAATTGCTCGCTCTGGAAAAAAGGGCTGCGCAGGCAGGCAATTACTTGCCCGCGGGCGAAGTCGTTGAGGTTGAGGTTCAGCAGCTGGCGAAGAAAGTACACAGGCGGCAAGGCGAAAAGCGAAATGCTCTCATCGATAAAATAATTGACCCCGGCATCTTTAAAGCCGGCTTCGGCGGCGGCTCGGTAGCTCTCGATGTCGCGAGCAAGCACTAGAATTTGCTGCGGTGCTATGTTCTGTTGCACCAGCAACTCCTTGCAGCGGCGCGCTATTTCTTTCATTTCCAGAAAAGGATCGAGGGCGCAAAAGACAGTCTCAACCGGGGGGGATGTGTCTGCGCGCGCCGGCATTGTCAGGATCGAGACAGGCAAACGGGTCGTCAGTTCCGCGTAACTGGATTCTTTCCAGGCATAGTCAGAGTCGAGCTGGCTTAGGGCTGGCGAGTGCCCCTCAGTTATGAGCCGCGCTTCCGGCTGTACTTCTGGCTGAATCTTGGGCTGCGTCATCGGCTCCTGCGGCGACTCAATTTCCAGATTTATGTCTGATGGAGCCTGCGTGGCTCTCAAGACATAGTCGAAAGAAATTCTTGTCTGCTCCGCCAGTCTTGACAGTCCGAATATCACTTCGGCTTGCAACGGGCTGATACGGTCGAATCCATCGATGAGAAGAAAGCCGAGCTTCAGCCCGGCAAGCCTGTCTTCCGAAAGGATCCGCCGTGCGGCAAAAGCCTGTCCTTTCTGGTCTTGAAAGCCCAGAGCATCCAGCTTCAGCCAGTACTGTTTGTATATCTCCGCCAGCTCAAAATAGCGGCTCTCAGCTGCAGCTGTTGTCTCCAGCCGGGCAAGAATCTCGTCCGGGCTGTATGCAGCTCGCTGAAATTCGTCGATGAGCGAGGAGATGGCCGGTGCCGTGCCGGCGAATTCGGCAATGGAAGACAGGTGGCGCAAGCTCCCGTCGGCTTTGAGCTGCCGCAATATGTCCGCCACAAGAGCTATACACAGCTCCCCCGGCAGCACCGGCGCGGTGATAGAGGCGTACTGCAGCACTTTCTGGCAGGCCTGGTAAACAGTGAGAATCTCCAGGGCCATAATTCCACTGAGCCCGGACGACAGGGAATCTGCCTTTTTTTGTCCTTGCTCTTCCTCTTCCTGACTTGGCCGCCGGTGCCCCTGTTTCTCTGGCGCCCCCTGCCCCTTGCCGGCACTGAGGATATTGACTATCTGGCTTTTAAGCAGCCTGCCGTATCTTGCAGACGGCACAATAACCCAGGCGTTATCAAGCGGGCGGCTTTTCTTGTATTGAAGCAGCTCACTTAACAGAAGATCGGTCTTTCCACACCTGTATGGTCCGATCAGGAGCTGGATCATGGATGTCCTGCTGGTTTTGATGTCCGACTCTGCCGACACTATTTTAGTAGATCTTCGCCGCCAACCGCGCTCTTTAGCCAGACGGATGTATCGAAGGAGCGGTGAGTCCCTTGCATGTGAGGTCGGGTGTTGCGCCAAGATGCCTGCGTATTGCAGAGAGTCTCGTTTTTCTTGCCTGTTGATTGCCGGGCTTCTTGTCCGTGGTAACATCAAGTTCCCCGGCCAAGATGATGAGCCGCGGCTAACCTGCAGGATCAGCCTGTACTGCCATATGAGTGCGATGATTTACCTGGATAACAGCGCCACGACCAGAGTGCGCGATGAAGTTATTGAAGCGATGAGTCCGTATCTGACGGAGAAATTCGGCAATCCGTCTTCCATCCATAAGCTCGGACGCCTCTCGCGGCAGGCCGTGGACGCAGCCAGGCAACAGGTGGCTGCGCTCATCAATGCTTCCCCTGAGGAGATTTATTTCGCTCCATGCGGCACTTACAGCAACAATGTTGCTATTGCCGGACGGGCGCGGTTCGTGGAAGCCAACGGTCTCGGGCGGCATCTCATTACCTGCCTCATAGAACACGCCTCCAGTCTGGGGCCAGCCAGGGCGCTCGAAGCGCGCGGCTGGAGAATCACTTACCTTCAGGTCGATGCGCAGGGTTTCGTCGATGCGGAGGAATTGCGCGCGGCAATCACGCCTGAGACCAGCATCGTTTCTCTGATGTGGGCCAATAACGAAGTAGGCACAGTGCTGCCCGTCGAGGATCTTTCTGCCGTCGCCAAGGAACGGGGAGTCTTCTTCCATACGGATGCTATCCAGGTTGCCGGAAAGCTGCCTATCGATGTGACCGCCGTACCTGTCGATACGCTATCTCTTTCCGGGCACAAATTCTATGCACCGAAGGGCATCGGCGCCCTTTATGTGCGCAAGGGCGTCAATCTCATGCCGATAGTATTTGGCGGCGGGCAAGAAATGAGCTTGTTCCCCGGCACCGAGGGACTAACGAATATTGTCGGAATCGGCAAGGCCGCTGAGCTTGCCCGGCTGGAGCAGGATTCGTCCCGCCAGGGGCTTACTTCAATGCAGAAGATCCTCATCGATAAATTGACAGCAGTCGATGGTGTGAGATTGACCGGGGCATCAGATCTTAGCCGACGCCTGCCTGGACACGTCAGTCTGGTCGTCGAAGGAGCAGTAGGCGAAGAGCTTGTCGAGAAGGCCGATGCGCAGGGTGTCTGCATTTCCAGTGTTTCTGCCTGCAGCCAGTCAGGAGGGGATCCCTCGCACGTTCTCAGCGCTATCGGTCTGCCCAAGGAAGCGGTGCTCGGCTCTGCGCGCCTTACCGCCGGACGATTCAACAGCGAACAGGAGTGCCTGAAGGCCGCCGACATCCTTTCTGAGATCGTGTCTGCGCAAAAATCTAGAAAAGTTCTGCGCCAACGCTGATAGTGACGCGCACAACGGGCCCTTGCAGGACCGCACGCCCAGGACCTGCAGTAGCTGCACGTCGATACAGGCATGACTGCCGCCTGGCTTTACCTGCCGGCAGCTGGAGAATGTCTCAATGCTGCGCCAGACTCCGGCAGACAGCAAGCAGCAAGGTGAGAGCAAGAGAGGTCATTGCCCAGAGGCAGACGCTGCGCAGGCGCATTTTTTGCTGGTGCCAGTGCGACAGGCGGGCGAAGCGCCCTAGTCTGGGGGGCAGCGGTGCGATGTGGCGGTTCCATGCCGGCATGCCGCAGGGGCGGCAGGGCAGGGGGGGCACTGCATGCGGTGCTGCATCCTTGCCGCCTGAGGGACGGTCGGCTATGGCTTTGTCATGTTCGAAATGCACCTGGCAGGAGACGCTGTGCCCCTCCATGTTTTCCAGGACCGAGCCTAGCTCCACATAAGCGTTTTGAACCATTTGTTGAAGTTCTTCTTGTCTGGCTGCCATAAGAGCAAAGCTACCGTCTGTGACGGCGAGTAGCTTTCGTATTACCTGGTAGCCTTCTTCCCCGCTGTCGTCTCTGGCGCTGACGATGTAGCCGCCTGGAGCGACTGCAAGTCGTCCGTTGAGATTCTGTCCCGGGGATGTGATGCGTAACAAGGATGGTTGCGTATTTGACTGTTGCAAGAGCGAATCGATAACCTGGCGCATGGACGATTCGTCGGCAATAGCGCCGCTGCATACGAGTTCCATCTGGGTTTCTCCTGGTAGCTTTGCTGTGGCCCGCTCAGCAGGAAAAGAGATGATGTTGTATTTGCCGGTTATCGGGCATCGGTGATCAAGTAGCTGTCGCCCGGCATTGTCACTGCGTTTCTGGAGTTACTCTTGCAGAGTAACTTTCCAGACTCCAATATAGATGGGCATGAAAGACATAAGCACCGGCTCGACCGGATTCAGAGGTTTTTGTTGTGGCGCAGATCTGTGCAGGCAGACGCACAGGCTGCTTTGCCGGGGAACGGCGAAACACGGTTGCGGGACACGGGGCCGTGGAAAACGGCTGTTTCGTCGTTCTGGAGATAGTAATATGGTGGGGCAGGGGACACGTCTATCGGGTCAATTCTAGTCGCTTCGTGGGATTTGTCAAGAGGTTGTTAGATGCCTGCTCCATGCAGGAAGTTGTCTACAGGATCGCCTGCGATGGAAAGCGGCGCTGACGATACCACAGGCGGTGTGGAAGCCATTGCCGGCCACGTCATTTGTCCTGCTGCACACGGGCAGGATTCCGGCTGTTCCTGAGGCGAAGCGCCAGACGCTGATGTGCAGGGTGCACCTTCAGCAGAAAAGTCAAACTGAATGGCCGGCGCTTGAGAAAGCGACATCAGCTGGTGCAGCTGGCGCTCGAGTGTTTTGACGCGATTGTGCAGAGCTTTGATGGCCTCGGCTTCCGGGTCCGGGATCTCGTCGGCGACTCTTTGCCCGTCGCGAAAAATAATTCTGCCTGGAACGCCAACGACCACGCAATTGTCCGGGACGTCTTTGAGAAGGATCGAACCGGAAGCTACCTGGACGCCGTTGCCCAGTGTAATTCCGCCCAGTATCTGGGCGCCGCTTCCAACGACAACCCCATTGCCCAGTGTCGGGTGGCGTTTCTTGCCCCGGCTCAAAGCGCCCATGCGGGCTGCCGCCTGCGCGCCCAGAGTGACGCCCTGGTATAGGACGACATCGTCGCCGACTTCGGCTGTTTCGCCAATCACCACGCCGGTGCCGTGATCGATGAAAAGCCGCCGGCCCAATCTGGCGCCTGGGTGAATTTCAATGCCAGTGACGAAGCGCGACAAAGTGGAGACGAAGCGAGCAAGCAAGCGCAACGGCGGGCTGCCGGCACGCCAGAGAGCGTGTGAGAGACGGTAAACGAGAATGGCGTGCAGACCGGGGTAACAGAGGAAAACTTCCAGGCGGCTGCTGGCTGCTGGATCTTTAGAGAGGATGTTGTCTATTTCCTGGGCAATGCTCATCGACCTGGCTCTTCCTCAAGCCTGCTCCTTGTCTTGCTCCCTTGCTTACGTAAGTGCCGCGGCGCCAGCGGTGGCGGCGCTCTGGCTGGACTCGTCGGCAAGCAAGTCGGCGAATAGGGCTGTGGAGAGATAGCGCTCGCCAGTGCTGGGCAGGATGCAGACGATGAGCTTGCCTTTGTTCTCCGGACGCCTGGCCAGCTCGATGGCGGCATAAACGGCAGCGCCGCTGGAAATGCCGCAGAGCAGTCCTTCTTCTCGGGCCAGAGCGCGTCCTGTGGAAAGAGCCTGATCGTTTGTTACCGGGAAGACTTCATCAATAACTGAAAGATCCAGCACAGACGGGATGAAGCCGGCACCGATACCTTGGATCTTGTGCGGTCCCGGCTGCAGCAGCTGCCCTTGCAGACACTGCCTGAGGATCGGGCTGTCGGCCGGCTCGACTGCCACAACCTTCACGCCGGGGCGTCTTGATTTGAGAACCTGCCCTACGCCGGTGATTGTGCCGCCCGTGCCTACTCCGGCCACGAAAATATCGATTTTTCCTTCGGTGTCACGCCAGATTTCTTCGGCTGTGGTCAAACGGTGAATTTGCGGGTTGGCCGGATTGTCGAATTGCTGGGGCATGTAGGCATTAGGGGTGGCCGCGGTCAGCTCGCTTGCTTTGTTGATTGCCCCTTTCATTCCTTCGGCTCCCGGTGTCAGAACAATTTCAGCCCCAAGCGCTGCCAGCAGTTTGCGGCGCTCGAGCGACATGGTGTCTGGCATGGTCAGGATAAGCTTGTATTTTCTGGCGGCAGCGACAAAACCCAGTGCGATGCCAGTGTTGCCTGAAGTGGGCTCGATCAAGGTTGTGACGCTGCGCTCGATCAGCCCAGCCTTTTCCGCCTCGTTGATCATGGCTACCCCGATGCGATCTTTGACGGAGCCGAGCGGATTGAGTGATTCGAGCTTGGCGGCGATCGTGGCAGGCAGTCCTTCGCTCAGCCTGTTCAGGCGGACCAGAGGAGTGTTGCCGGTCAATTCGGTCACGTCTGTGGCAATGCGCATTTTTCGCTCTTGC
>JAHFBI010000013.1 GCA_023250095.1 Candidatus Melainabacteria bacterium | reverse complement strand
GTAAAAGTTTCACCGGCTCTCAGCGATGGTCGTCAAGCAACGAACATCTGAAACATTCCTTCTTGCGATACAACATCTTAAATTACACTGATTTCAAGATGGTCTCGAGTCGTCTGGCTAATGGGTATCCTTTACCGCGGGCCCACTCGGTGTCCGAACAGGCGATGCCGTCTGGACTATGTCGAATTTTTGCGACCACGTCGGGGGCTTGAAAAAGCCAGCTTCCAGCTTATGTTGCCACATAACATCAGAGAGCAGGGGAGCCGGCATCTCATAGTATGTGTAGAGCGCGCCACGTCCGAGTGTCCACTCCAGAGTGCGCGGATTCTGGAAAATGATGAAGAGCATTCCTGGATTGCCGAGCGCCAGATTGAATCCGCCAAACTGAGAGTCGCTGCCCCTTGAGGCGGTGTGCCCGCTGCTCAACCACGTTGTTTTTTGCTCGTCTTTGCCCGCCTTGAGTACATCCTGCCTGCCACCGCTCCTTGCTTCCTGAAGGCTGGGTGCGTTTTTGGCTGAGTTGCTAGCCTCTTTGCCTTCGGCGCCTGCGCCTGACGATCTGGTGCCACTATCGCTGCCAGCTGGCGCTGCGTCGAAGGCTATGGTTGCGGCCAACGGGACATCCACTTTGTCCAGCACCAGATCGATATTCCCTAGCAATTTCTTGTCTAGCCCGTTAAGGGGCTGCCCCCGAATCTCCGTATCGGCTATCTTTTCCAGGCGCTGAAACAGGCGAATAAAGTCCAGAAAGCGACTTCTGTAACTCTCCTGGAAATAGCCGGTAGCACAAAGATCGCTCATTAATTTCTGCGCATCGCTTGTAAGTTTGCGAAAAAGTTCAGGATTTGGTTCCAGGTAGTGGAACGGAGGAATCTTGGAGCGGCGCAACTGCAGCTGGTCCTCAGATGAGCATAGAGCGGCAGCCGGATTTGAGCCGGAAGCCGATGTCTGCGACGATTGCGGGGGGGGCGACTCAGCGACAGCAACAGCATTGTCCATCCCTTCAGCCGATACAGGAGGAGCAATACTTGCCAGTCCATCCACCCAGGCTGCAAATGCGCTTTCCACTTTGCGCGTCATCCACAGTTCTGTCCTCAGTGCTCCCGGCACACCCTCCGGTGCCTGGTGGAGCAGGCTCCCGAGAATCTGCCAGCGGCGACTTTCTACCGGCTGGGTCTGCCCTCCGGGCAGTCGCCTGAGAACGCAATGCTGCAATTCAGGCAGGGCCTGGGACAGGGCTGGATCAAGTTGCCGAATATTGTCCGCAAGTATGTTGCCTGCCTGTTGTCCGCCCCAGGCATAGGTGTCCAGCAGAGCGATAGGCCACGACGCTATACCCTGTCGCTCCGGGCTGATGAAACGAGCCGCGGAGCGCAGCCAGGGCGATTCAGGCTCGCCTATAAGGGGGAAAAGACGGAAGTTGGCAGCTGCCTCCACCGGTCCCAGGCTATCGTCAAGCTCAAAAATGGAAGCAGATCCCAGATTCATTGGCTTCTGCCGCCTGATTGCCAGCATCAGCTTTGTTCTGTATAGCGGCTCAGCCAGTGCTCTCAAAGTAACCTTCAGGCTGCCGGGACTGGTCTTGAAGACCAGCTTGTAATCTTGCGGATAGAGAGTTCTCTCTCTCCAGCTCTCCAGAGGTGTACCAAAGATGACCAGTCCCCGGAGCAGCCGGCTCCACAGCTCGCTGGCGGGTCTGCCCAGCGCCTCGGACATATCGAGGCTGCGAAAAAGAAGGACAGACCGTCGGAAGCTATTGGCTTTGTTGCCCTCAGTCCCCTCGCTCACATCGATGATCGGGTAAGCCATGCGCGACAGCCATTGTCTGCAGCGATAGAAGCCCTCGAGATCCCCGGACGTAGCATACCAGCCCTGTGGCTTATAGGCAGAGAAGTCTTCCTCTCTGTCAAATATTGCTGACTGGAGAATTTTTCCAGAGAAAATGCACTTCAAGTCGAGATCGACAAGTCTTTGGACATTGCCGATCTCCGGAATCTGGAAGCCCGGATTTAGGAGTTTGAGAGCAACGGACAGGTAGGCTATATTGCGTTCTATATCTTCGCGAATGTCTGCATCTTCAGCTTCTTCACAGTCCGAAAGGGAGACTTTGAGCATGCCCTTGAGAAGAAGCAGCAGGTCAGGAGTCAGCTGCTTGACGGCTGCGTCGGCGAGAACACGATTTGTGAAAGCAGTATAGGGATGGATGATACTGTCTGCGGTGACGAAATTCGATTTGCCCTTGAGCCTGTTGTCCCGGTAAATGTCGGACAATCTCCGATACTTCGTATTGTTGACGACGACAAAGTAATTGAAACCGAGAATGTCAACCGTTTTCGGGTACAGTCCTGTAATTCTCACCCCTTGCAGGGGAATTGGCTGGAGAATTTGAAAGGGCATGTCGGAGCGCTGAATTAATTCCTCAAGCCCTGGAGCGCGCTTCTGAAATTCTATTGGGCGTGACTGCCGAGTCTGAAGAGGATAAGGAGATACATCGATGGATTGGGCACCAAGAGGCGCTGCTGCCGCCACCACGGAGGCGCAAAGAGCAGCGATCAGCCTTTTTTCCAGGCGCCCTTTGCCAGTTCGATCATTGCTGCATCGGACAAACATTATCCAGAGCCACAAACTTCGCCATGTGGATGCCCGGGTCACCGCTCAACTCCTGAACCAGCTCGGCAGTGAGTGGATCGTCCAGGGTCATTACCATGACGGCTTCCTGCCTCACTCCGCGACGTGCTACGGACATCGTGCTGATGTTGATGTCGAATTTGCCCAGTATACCTGCAACCCTGGCTACCATACCAGGCTGGTCACTATGGCAGGTAAAGAGCATGTAGCGTTGAGGCGTCAGATTAATCGGAAATTCATTAATTCTGGTTATGATTGGCTCGTTGTGGGCGAGGATGGTGCCTGAAATCGTCGCCTTGCCCTGGTCACCGGATACGATGACTGTGATTTCATCACGCTCGGCTGTCGTATCCTCGGATTTCGTTTCGCGCACCTGAATACCGTGGTTTTTGGCTATGAGCTGGGCATTTACATAAGTGACCGTGTCAATCTTGGAGGCAAACAACCCGCGCAAGGCTGCTATCGCCAGTGGTGCCGTATTTTTCTGTGACAGCGACCCCTCGACGATGATTTCCACTTCCTTGATCGCGCCCGGCCCCAGCTCGCCGGCCATGGCGCCCATGGCTTCGGACAACCAGACATATTTGCCCAGGCTGCGCAATATTTCCGGACGCATGAAAGGTAAGTTGACCGGGCTACGCGCCATGCCTCCTGTCATGAAATCGCGGATTTGCTCGGCAAGATCGATGGCGACGTTGAACTGAGCTTCAACCGTGGAAGCCCCCAGATGGGGCGTGAGCACGAGCCTGTCGGACACCTGCCACAACGGGGAGTCAACGGGCGGCTCCTTCTCAAAAACGTCGAGTGCCGCTCCGACCACGCGACCGTCCATGATTGCTCTGGTCAGCGCGCCTTCGTCAATGATGCCCCCGCGTGCCGTATTGATGATCCGCAAGCCGGGCTTTACGACTGCCAGCACCGAGTCATTTATCAAGTTGGTGGTTTCGCGAGTCTTGGGCGTGTGGATGGTGATGAAATCGGCTTTCATCCATATTTCTTCGAGCCCCACACTCTGTACGTTGAGTTGCTCCGCTCTTTCGGCGCTGATGAGCGGATCGAAGCCAAGCACCTTCATACCCAGGGCTTGAGCCGCCTGAGCAACGCGGCTGCCCACTTTGCCCAACCCGATAATACCAAGGGTTTTGTTGAAAAGCTCGCAACCCAGGAACTTGCTGCGCTCCCACTTGCCTGATTTCATGGAGGCGTCTGCCGCCGGAATCAGTCTGGCGAGCGCAAACATCAGTCCGATAGCGTGTTCGGCGGCACTGGCCGTGTTGCCTTCCGGAGAATTGATGACCAGGACGCCAGCTTCGGTGGCTGCTTGCAAATCAATATTGTCGACGCCCACCCCGGCACGTCCGACTACCTTCAAGCGCCTGCCTGCCTCCAGCACGGATCGCGTCACTGTCGAGCGGCTGCGCACGAGCAAGGCGTCGAACTGACCGATAATCTCCAGCAGCCCGTCCGCACCAATGTCGGGCTGATACTCCACGGACAGGGCTGATTCGAGAATGGCTATTCCTTCTTTGCTGATTTCATCTGCGACAAGCACCTTCGAAATGAGTTTGTCTTTGCCTGTGAGAGTTTCGTTAGCGAGTACTTTTGACATTCTTTCCCTTTCCCATGCGGTTTGTCCGTAATTTTCAGCTCTAGAAGGTCGTCCTTGAGCTCCTTTGTGCTCTTAATTCTCATTACCGGTTGCAGCTTGGTGTCAGGCTGCTGCTTACCTGCTTGATTTTGTTGCCTGGTGCGCAACGTCGGCTCAGCGGAATTTCTTGTTTTCGAGGACGAACTTATGCTGGACCTGGCGGCTGACCTGCATTTCGGAAAAGGCCACTGGCAGGGCGTCGGCCCTGAGCCAGTGGCTGAGCTGGTCTGTGCGGTAAGGAGAAAAAAGATGCCCTGACTGACCTATGCTGGCTGATTCGTAAAATTTTTCTTGATCGCTCATGTCAACTAAGGTTCTCAAAGCAGGTCCCGTATCACAAATAAAGTGTACGGCCGACAGGTCCGGGACGACACTGCATGCATTCAAACAGTCGTTATCACCCCCTACGCCGCACGGTCCCACATCGAGAAAGAAACCTAGCCAGGGAAATCGTGCAGATAACAAATGCTTGAACGTGACTTGATGGACATTCTGCCAGGTCCAACGCGCCGGGTCACCGCTTGCAAAGGAAAGTTTCGTCCCCTTAAGAGCCTGTGACAGGGTCGTCAGAAGGCAAGTATCGTATGTTCGCTCTTCAGGCGGGAGCCAGTGCGCGGGATGATCTTTCAAAAAATGCTCCACGAAAGTGGGCCATAGCTGAAAACGTTCCAGGTATTCACTTGTCATCTGCCGCCCGAGTTTTGGCTCTACCAGCCGCCTGACCAGTGTTTGCAGGAAGGCGCGGTAGATGGTGGCCGAACCGCTCTGCCTATGTAACTGCCCATCGAAAGCAGCCAGCATCTTGATCGAAAGGAGCTGGCTTTTGTCTACAACCTGTGTCCTGATCAAGGCTGCCTGCAACTGCGCTCTCACAAGAAGAGCCAGAGATGAGAACTCGTCGCTTTGCAGCTCACCGAGATAAGACAGTCCAATGGGCTTTCCAGGACGTTTAAGCAGAGCAGTCAGGCGGTTGGCACGCCAGGGAGGCGCCCACTGATGCCCGATCAGCAGGGGGGCTTGGCTTGCATGAGAGATTGTTCCGTCCGGCGAAAGCTTTTGATTGGCAGCAACGAGAACTTTGGGTCCGGCAGCCCCTGCCGGGGAACTCGGTATGTCGGCAGCCGGCAACCTGGAAAAAGGAGAAGTGGCGCCCCAATCACCTTTGCCTGTCCAGCCCAGATTGAGCCTGGTGCCGTCGCCATTGCCCCTGCGCTGGGGAATATCGCCTGCTGCCTGGCAGCCGACGTTTCCCCAGCGATCGGCATAGACGAAAAGTTGCGGAGGACCGGGAAAGTCTTGCAAAGCAGCTTTGAGATCAGCCAGCTCACCACAACGGTTCAACTTGTAGAACGTCTCGAAAGCCGAGCGCCCCGTCTCGAGCCCCTGCCATGACAGAGCAATGGCCGATTGTCCATCCCGGATGAGGACAGGGCCGTGTCTTGTGGTGAAGATCTTCTGCTCGACTGCCCTGGCGAAACGGACCGGTATCACTTCCGTGACGACCTGAGCGTCGGTCCAGCCGGACGGGGTCCGGTAAGAAGTGGCGAATTGTGATTGGAACTGTTCCAGGAACAGGTCCTGGACATCGGCTTTCAAGGCGACACCTCCCCAGCAGATAGACTCATTGCGCCCGACCGCCACGCCTGGGACACCAGGGACGGTGGCACCGGCGACATGCAGCTCGGGAGAGCGCAGAGAGCAAATGAACCAGGCGCCGGGATTGGCAAGGAAGTTGTGCTTGTCGCAAGCCAGAAGGGCCGATCCCGCAGCGCTGGCTGAGGCAGGGACCACCCAAGCCGTGCTTCCCCACAAGGGTCTGGGCCCCGGCAAGAATTCAGATTCCCTGGACATGGCTGTAAGATGCCTGAGAAGCACCCCAGCCCCGCTGCAAGAAACATCGCCAGCATTGCTCCAGCCCGTTTGTCCGACATGGACCAGGGGGCTTTCTGACTTTTTCATGGGAGCAACAACGGCAAGCTGTCCGGACTGTCCTTGCATTGCGCTAATGCGAGCAGGGCGTTCTGTCTCAAGAGGGACAGATCCGCCGGTTGGCGCAGGCGCAATCCAGGGGCTGGAGACAGGCGACCAGTCGTCTTTGAACAGCTCCGAGTATAGCCTCTGACCGATTTTGTCGAAGGCTCGCTGGCGCAAATCATCGAGACGCCAGGACTCATCGAGCTGGTAGCCGAGGTGCTTGATGATGCACAGGCTATCGACAGCCGTCCATCGGGAAGGCGTATAGCCACAAAGGAGAAATTCCAGCGGCAGCCTGTCGGCGTTCTCGGCAAGATAAGCGTTGACACCGAGGGCATAAGACTCAAGGGCCTCGCGAGCAAGACCGCTGAGGCAGCCGAGTTCTTTTTCGGCAAGGCGCCGCATTCCAAGAGTCCGCATAAGCCGATCGCTTGGCAGAGCGCTGGATCCGAATATTTCGGACAGCTCGCCTGCTGCCTCGCGACGCGCTAGATCCATCTGGAACATGCGTTCGCGCGCCGTGACATAACCCTGCGCCGCAAAAGCATCGGCTGGCGAAAGCGCTTCTATGTAAGGGACGGCTCGTCCATCATATTTGACAATGACTGGCTTTCCCAGACAGGTGACCAGCCCCGCGCCATCAAGGGCCGGCAGCCGGCGCTCGACGAACCACCAGAGCCCGACCGGCAGGACCAAGAGAAAGATGATTGCTGCAATGGCGAAATTCTTCAGCATCTCAGTCAATTATCCTGAAATCAGGGGCGTCGGGTTGCCCGGCAAAATAAGACCTGATTCAACTGCCGCTGGCTTGTAAAGAAAAGGGGCTTTGGCTTGACTTTCGGACTGGGCAAGACTTGATCTCTTACAAGAGCTCATCTAGTCTAATCCATAGCTTGAAGACAGACGGCAGGACGCTCACGGAGGGATATGAAAAAAAACTCCCCGCAAATCATAGCCATCTGCGGCGGCTCAGGCTCCGGCAAATCCACCCTGGCGCAAAAGTTCGTCGGAGCCGCTGTGATTGCCACCGATAGTTTTTATAAGGATCTCACTGAGCTTACACCGCGTCCTGATGGCATTTATGATTTCGATCATCCTTCCTCGGTGGATCTCGATTCCTGCGCCGAGACCTGTCTGAGGCTAGCCGCCAATGATGATGCCGTCATCCCTGTCTACGACATGCGCACCTGCAGCCGGATTGGCGAGCAGCTCGTGCCCGCCCCCAAGAGCAAGATCATCGTAGTCGAAGGAATTTTTGCCTTCCATGCCCCACTGCATGACATAGCGACATTGCGCATTTTTATAGACACGCCAGTCGATCAACGCATGGCTCGCCGGTTGCGCCGGGATGTCGAGCGCGGACGCTCGACGCTTGACACCATCCGGCACAGCTTGCAAGTAGAAGAAGCCTACACTCGTTACATCGAACCGATGCGACACCTGGCCGACCTCATTCTCATGGGCGAGGAGATGCGGGGTAGTTTCGTTTCCTAGTGAGCAATTTCGAGGCGGCAAACACGGTGCAACAACCGACTATCGCCCCAGGCGCAACACTGACTCACAAGGCGCTGCCTTTTGCCGTGCTCGGAGCTTGCTTTGTCCTGGTGCGCCTGCTCTTTATGTTCACGGTCCCGATATCTGAGGCTCCTGACGAGATCACTCATTTATGGGTGATCTCGTTCATAAAGCAACACCTCTGCCTGCCTTCAGCCTCGGACCTGTCCGCGGCCGGGGCTGAAGGCGTCTACGGCTCCCTGCCGCAAATGGGCTATTTGCCGCACATCCTTCTCAGTCTGCCGTTTGCCACCACCGACATTTGCCTGGCGGCACGTTTCGGCAGCCTGATTATGGGCTTCGTCACTTTCCTGGCAGCTTACCTTACGGGACGGGAACTCTTTGCCAGCAACAGGGTCCTGTCGCTTTGCCTGCCAGCGCTTGTAGTTTTCCATCCACAACTGGCCTTTCTCAACAGTTACACCAATTCCGATTCGACGGCAGTGGCATTGAGCAGCCTCATCGTACTCCTGCTTATCCGCAGCGCCAAATCAAGCATCAATAGTTTACGCTGCCTGGCTATCGGAATCTTGCTCGGCTGGCTGGCTTTGAGCAAATATTCCGGACTGTCAATTGCGCCGGTTGTGGTACTTAGCCTGGTGGCATCAGCTTTTCTGCACAAGACTCCTCTTAAAAAGGCTGTTTTATGTCTGGCTCTATCTGCAGCCGCCTTTTCCTGTGTGAGTCTCTGGTGGTTTCAGCGTAATTACTTTCAGTTCGACGGGGACTTTCTCGGGACTAAGACGATGTATCGCGCCTGGGCCCTGGCTTATCATAAGGATCCCGCTTACCGTGTACCAGCTGAAAGCATTGTCACCAGCTTGCGCTGGTGGCGCATGATGTTTTTCAGTTTCTGGGGCTTGTTCGGTTATATGACCAGGTATCTCTGGCGCCCGGTCTATCTTTGCTATGTCGCCTTCCTGTCGGTGAGCGTCTGGGGCTGGTTGCAAAGAATTCTTGTGCGGACAAGTGCGGCAGATCGGACGACCTTGCTTATCTGGTCGACTCTTGCTGCGACCGTCCTGTTCAATCTGACGGCAATGGTCTTCGCTTCCACAGTCAATCTCGGAGGACCGCAGGGGCGTTATCTCTTTTGTTCGGAGATACCGGTCATGTCCCTTTTGCTCGGCGGCATGAGCCACCTCAAAGGGAAAGCTGGCTCGTGGCTTCCGCCTGTCTTCGTTAGCTTCAATGTCCTGGTCTGCCTGGGCTCGTGGCTCATGCTCTTTTTGATCTCAGGCTTTCACAGCCGCCCGCTTTAAGTCAGGACGCCGGCGCTTGGCCGGTTTTGTACGCCTGGTAGCGCTTGCGATCACAGATGATATTAGTGTAAGTATCATCAGGGTTGCCCGCAGCCTGGGTTGCTGGCAGATAGATGCGGAAAGTCGTGCCGTCTCCAGGCTGGCTCTCACAGCAAATGCTTCCATTGTGCGCCTCGACAATCTGCCGGCTGAGATGCAACCCCAGCCCGGTCCCGATTGCTTTGTTTTTCTGCCCGCCGCGCCAGAAGCGCTGGAACAAATAGCGCTCTTCGTCTGGCGGGATGCCTGGCCCTGTGTCCTTGACCTGAATCAGAAACCGCCCTTGCTCTCTTTCCAGCAGGACCTCGACTGCACCGCCTTGCGGGGTGAATTTAAGGGCATTGCCGAGAATAACGCTCAAGACACGCCTGATAGCCGGCCCGTCCAAAAGGCTCTTGCCGATTTGGCAGGGGACAAGCGCCGTCAGCTGCACGCCTTTTTCCTCGGACAGGGCTTTCATTTCGGACACGCAACCAAGCACCAGTTCCTTGAGGTCCACTGCTTGCAGGTCCAGAATATTGCCACCGGATTCATAGCGATATACATCCACAAGATTTTGCACCATCTTCAACATGGACTCATTGCTGCTCTTGAGCTGTTCCAGCAAATCGGCATGTTCTGCCTTAAGCTCGCCGATTTTTCCTGACAGGAGCACCTCCAGCAAGCGATCGGCGCCAATGAGAGGTATTTTCAGATCGTGAGCGAGAGTGGCCATGAAATCCTCGCGCAGGCGCATCATCAAAATCTCGCGCGCCGACTCCTCGGCGCTCTCCCGCTCAATGAACTGCCCGATCTGACTGCCGATGGCGCAAAGCATCTCGAGGAGCTCGGCATCACGTGCATAAACTTCCTGGCTGTAAAAACACAGCACAGCCAGCACCTCCTTGTGGAAACTGATCGGAAAAGCGCACACAGTATGCAACTGAGCCTGTGCCGCCTCCTTCTTACGCAATAAACCGTTTTCCTCCCCGAGCGCCGGCAGCCAGACAGGACAATCTGTCGCCCAGACCCGCCCGGGCACATCATCCCCGACTTTTATTTCCAGATTCCGCCCAGCGCAAAGGAATTCCTGTCCGGCAATCGATGGCTTGTGCCAGCCTTCGCCGAAATGCATCACATCCCGGTCCTTCGATAGGACGAACAACTCCCCGAGATCGAAAGCGGCTGTTTGACAGATTACCTGAATTATCCTTTGCATGGCCTCGCGCAAATGGCGAGATTCGGACAGGAGCGCAGTTACGGCATACAGGGCGCTGCGGCGCCTTTCCATCCTGGTGCGCTCGACGACATACTGTACACATCTAATCAAGGCTTCGGCGTTGACACGGCGCTTGACCAGATAATCCTGAGCCCCGCGCCGGACTGACTGAAACCCGATTTCTTCATCTTCCAGCCCGGTCAGGACAATAAAAGGAGTTTGCCCGGCAGCCTCTTTCACCTTATCCACAACGTCGAGTCCACGGCCATCAGGCAGACCAAGATCGACCAGCAGAATATCGAATTTGTGGCACGCCAACAGCGTGAGGGCTGCGGCAATGCTGCCGACGCAAGTCACTTGCAGGGAGGCGCGCCTTGATTTAAGCAATGTTTGCTGTATCAGTGTTGCATAATCAAGATCATCTTCGACAAGAAGAATGCTTATGCAATTGCTCTTCACGGCTGTCAGCACACTCGACTCCGGGTATCCCAATGCTGATTATGCCCGCTACCAGGCAATCCGCCATCCACCACTGGAGGGAAGAGGCGCATTTTTTTTGTTAATTCTCAGATGTGCAGCCGTTTTGCTGCCTCTAATCAGCTGATTCGACGGCAGCCTGCATACTGCAAGTGACACTGCAACTCATTTCCAACAGAGAAGCAGGCAGGATGTATATATGCAGGCAACCTGAACTTTGCCTAAGCTCTGGCTTCATTCAGCCCTCTGATTATCAGCCGATGCCTGCCCGCGGAAGATTCTGCCTGCATCTGTGTCTTTTATCGGCTGCTCCAGTATGTTTTGCTCGTGGTTGCCACCTTCCGGGCTGTTGTCTGCAGCTTGCGCCTCGAAAGCTGCAGCGGCTGCCGGGTCGCCATTTTCCTGGGATTTGAGCGGAGTCGACTCGCTGGCAGGACATTTCTGCACAGCGGCTCTTCCGGCTATGGCGCTCAAGGCGTCGCCGGCGCCTGGAATGCCTTTTCGCAGGGCAGAGGCTTTTTTAGAGAGATCGACAGAAAGAGCATGATTGCCATGCGACTCGTAAAGAGCCGCCAGCTTGTCCAGATTGTCGGCCAGATCCGGACTATCCTTGCCCAGCTCGGCTTCCTTTACGATGAGAGCCTGCTTGTGAGCTGCCACAGCTTCGTCGAATTTGTTCTCATAAGAATATTTATCGGCAAGGTTATCCAGGGTTTTGGCCAGAGCGCTATTCAAGACAAGGCGGTCTCTGGGCTCGCTTGTCTGGGCAATGGATTTGAGAGCCGAGACCGTCCCTTCGCTGGCAAATATGGCAGCTACCTTGCCGGCCAGGCTGGCATTGCCAAGCGAAGATATAGCCAGTATAGCGGCGCGTTTGCTCTTTTCACTGCCGGTCAAGTGAGGAATGAACCTTTCGATAGTCTGTATTTCTTGCACCTTCAGTTGCTGCAAGTTATACGACCAGGTGAAATAAGCACCAATCGAAGCGATAAGGGCGGCAGAAACAATAGGCGCCATGGCCGAGCGCCGGTCCCAGCCGTCTTTGCGCGATGGAGTGAGACGAAGGAGGTTCTCCTCAATGTCCGCTTGCCTCTGACGAAGCTGGCTCTGTTCAGAAAGAAGCTGCTTGAGCTGAGAGAGAACCTCATATTGTTGCTCGGCAAGCTTGCCGAGAAGCCCGCTCAGATCATGATCCCGCATAGATAATCTCCCGGGATGTCCCAGAGTCGCCAATGCCTTACATATTAGAGTCATTTTCGCCCTACTCAGGCAATACTTGGGCCGAATTTATCCTCTGTTACCATCCTTGATGGTTCAAGAGAACACTTCCAGGCTGGATATCCCGTCTTCTTTTGTGACAGCTATTTGCACGGGAAAGAGTTCCTTCATCTCGGAAATGTGTGTGACGACCAGAATGCGGGCAAAGTCATGTTTGATGGAATTTATTGCTTTGATCAACCGATAACGGCTGGCTTCATCTTGCGAGCCGAAGCCTTCGTCAATGATCAGGCTCTGCAGCTTGGCACCAGCACGGCGGGACAGGAGCCTCGATAGCGCCAGCCGAATGGCGAAATTGATTTTGAAATGTTCGCCGCCGCTGTACAGTTCGTAATTCCTCGTGCCAATGTCATCGGCTATGACAATGTCCAGGGTCTCCTGAGCAAGCCCCTGGCGCGTCTTGTGTTGGGTGATCATAGCTATGTGCATCTGGTTGTCCGAGAGTCTGGCAAGGATATGGTTTGCCTCGGCTTCGATCTCGGGGACGGCGTTCTCGATGATGAGGGCCTGGATGCCCTTTTTGCCGAAAGCTTCCGCCAGAAAAAGATAATCGCTCAATTCTGCTTCGATATCGCTCAGGTGGGAAAGCCTGGCGGACAAAGTTTCTTTGTCCTTTCTGAGCTGCTCAAGCTTCGTTGTGCTCAGCAAAATTGCCCGGTCTATCTGGTCTCGGGACAATCTGGCCTTAGCGCTGGCACTTTGAGCACGAGCAAGATCGCTTTCCAGCTCGCTGCCCCTGGCAAGCGAGTTGCGCCAATCGAGCGAGCTTTGGGTCAGTTGAAGATATTCGCTTTCTTTGGAGGCAATGGCATCGGCAAGTCTGAAAAGCGACTGGCGCAACGGGGGAATGTCCCGCTCAGCCCGTTCTATCTCTTTGCCCTGCTCACAAAACGGCAGCAGATCTTTGAGCTGCCTGCGATAATCTTGATGCAGCGAAGGATCGTAGCCAGTCTTGCCGAGCTCTTCATCGAGCGAGTTGATTTGTTGCCTGAGCGCTCCTGCAAAATCATCCGCCTGAAGCGAAGAGCTAAGCGCATCTATGCGCTGGCTGATGACAGGGATTTCCTCGCGCAACCCGCTCGCCTCGAGAAGATCTCTTCTTAATTGCTGATAGCGAGCTTCAGAATTTCTCTGCCTGCGCAACTGCGACTGGAGATTGGCATAAATCACCGGATCGAAGTCCAGTTTGTGCAGCTCGGCTTTCACATTGATGAGGCTTTCTCTTTCCACCTGAGCATAGTCCTGCCCGGAAAGCCGCACTTGCAGTCTCTCAATTTCCCCCTGAAGACACGCGGCGCTGGTATCCGCTCGAGCAAGCGCCGACACAGAAGCGTTGAACTCGCCAATGCGTATATCGAGAGCCTTCCTTCCTGAGAGACTTCCTCGCAGCTCCATGTACCGTTTTCGAAGCTGAGCCCTCTTATTCTCCAGATCTTCAATCCTGGCTTGAGCCGTGCTGATCTCAGAATCGATCTCCTTATTCTGCCCCCTGTAGCGGTCGACAACGGCGAGACGATCGACTATCGGTGAGGAGCAAAGCGGGCACAGCGATGAGCTGGATGCTTGGCAGAGCTCTTGAATTTTGCCCTCGTTTTCCAACACACGCCGCTTGCACTCGTTGATCTGAGACTGAGCGGCTTCGACGTCTGATTTTATTTTCAGTCCCTTTTCTTCGACCAGTTCAAATTCAGTCTCCAGTTTTTCCAGCTCTTCGGCTTGAGAAATCAACTCCTCCTGCCCCTTGAGCAAGGTGTCCTTGCTCTCGAGCAAGGACCGCAACTCTTGCAATGCCTGCATCTTTTGCTCCAGCTCGGCTGAAAGATGCACGCGGGCTTCGCTCACAAGCCCCTGAAGCTGATCCGCCCGCCCGGACAACTGGCTGAAGTTCTCTTGCTTGCGAGCATATTCTGACTCTGCCTCAAGAAGCTTCTTATATTGCCCCCAGTCTTCCTCCACTTTCTCCTTTCCGTCAGTATCCTTTTTGAGCTTCTTGAGGCGTGCAGAAAGTTCAGCCAGGGTGCCCTTCAAATGCTCGAGCTCGACTTCCATACGACCTCTCAGATTAGCCAGGGCTGATTTCAACTCTAAGCGGCGATCCTGGATCCCTTGAACTTTCAGGCTGATTCCATCCAGATGCTCGACACGTTCCTTCAGCAAAGTAAATTCCTGGACTTTCTTTTCAATCTCCGGAGCTTTCAGGCTCAGCTGCGTGAAGCAATTGAGCCTGCCTTCCATCTCTTGCTCTTGCTGTCTCAAGTGAGAGAGATCGGCTGAAAGCTCTCCGCAGCGTTTCTGCGCTGCAGAAAGAAAAGCTTGAGTTTGCTTGAGCCTGTCTGCCTCTTCTGTAAGCTCCAGGAGTACCTCATCTTTGAGTGTCAGGTCGACATCGGCAGCAAGAAGATCGCTTCCGAGAGCATCGAGCTCATCTATTGTCGAAGAGAGCTCAAAATCCAGCGCCTGTACGGGAGCAAGCACACCTGAGAGAGCCTCCATCTGAGCTTTCAGCTTGTGCGCTTCCTGCCGGGAGAGTTCTTGTAAGCGGTCAAAATAACTCAAGCCCAGAATCTCCGACAGCACCTGCTTGCGCTCGCCAGGCGGGCGCGTCGTGAACTCGTCAGCTCGGCCTTGCTTGAGATAGACACTGTTGATAAAAGTGTCATAGTCCATGCGCAGTGTCTGGCAAATGCGGCTCTGCGTCTGGCGCATGCCCGGTGCCGACAGGCTCACCCAGGCGCCGGACCCTGAATCTGCCCCATCTGCCTGGAGTACCTCGACCTCGCCTATCTTGCCTGCCGATTCAAACTGTTCTGCTAATTCGTCAGCACTGGTGCTTTGCTCAGCTGTTACTCCACTCGACTTTGCCTGCCAGATCTGAAATTCCAGGGTGCCCCTAGAAGCAATCTTTGTGCCATGCCGGTTGAAAACGCGCTGACGCGCCCGGCGGATGCGATAAGTCTGTCCTTCGAGCTCAAAAGTGAGGTCGACCCACATGTTCGTCTGTCCCATGCGGATTAATTCGTCCGAGCCAGAGCGCGCACATTCCCATATGGCCCAGGTGACGCCGTCAAGAATGGCTGACTTGCCGGCTCCGTTCATCCCCGACAGACAGGCGACACCGACTGCAGACAGGTCGAGCCTGGCGTCAGCATAGCTCATGAAGTTGTGGAGGGAAATCGTATTGAGAATCACTGTGCGGTGATTCTAGCTCATGTTAATAACCTGTTGTATTGGCCGCGCTCCTGCCAGTCAGGTCAGCCTGCCGAGGGCACTTCCACCTGTGCCGGGGAGCGCCGGGGCCCCCGGGATTGGCTGGTTGTCCCCCTTGGCGCTAAGGGGAGGCGGGCAGGGAGCGCCGTCTAGAGTCAGGATTCGGCCTATGTGCGCCAGAAGAAGCCGGGGCTCTTCTTCTGCCTGTCTCACCCAGGAAGCCCACTGTCCCTCAATGGGAGCAAAGACCTGGCAGGGCAATCTCGGTTCGCTGGGGATACAAAGCAAGCGCCCGCCGCTTTTCCATTCGATTGAAAGCATTGCCACATCGACTTCCCTGTCAAAGAGGGCGTGGCGGTAAAGCGGCAGCTCTGGAAAGCCAACGGCGCTGTCCTGGTAAATCTTGTCCAGACTGGCGGAGAGGGCAAGCAGGCGTGCTGGGTTGTTTGCATAGCGCCCGACAATCTCCTTGATGTGGGACAACTCCCCGTCCAGTATGGCAAAGCCCAGCTCCAGGACTTCTTTCCGCGCCAGATCACTGCCGATGCCGTGGCAGCGCTGCCGCAAGAGACGCTTGGCTATCAAGAGCCTCAACTCAAAGACAACGACGTGAGCCGGGCACGCCGTATCTGGTGGGCGTTTCTTTGGCTGAGCGTGATAATCAAAAAGATCGTCCATACTAATTCGACCATCAGCCCTCAAATCAAGTGAGATCCCCAGCACACCTATCCTCTAGTCTTGTGACTGGATCTGCTGTTCAAGAAAGCTCCACCTCAGCCCATTTTTTTTGCTCTTTTACCGACTAAAGTTTGCTCAGACTGTGATTCTAGCGAGCTTTGGTAACAATTTCGTAAAGCCTGTTGCTTGCCGGGACTACTCCCTTGTCTAAGCCCTGCCAGTCTCCTGTGGCATAATGTCCTGGACTAGCACTGGCGTCCTTCGGAAAGCTTGAGCTGGGGTTTTTGAGGGCGGAGCCTTGTCAGGAAGAGCTGTCATTTTTGCTTGCTTCTTTCTGTCCGGGGTAAGCGCCCTCATCTACGAGATTGTCTGGTCTCGCCTTTTGGTGCACGTCTTTGGCGCGACACTGTATGCGGTATCGGTGACAACCGCCCTTTTCCTGGGGGGCCTTTCTCTGGGGGCTCTCCTGTGCGGGCACATACTTGCCTCCCTCAGCGCCAGGCGCCTTTCTCTTCAGTCCCTGATTGCGTTGTATGCCTGGCTCGAGCTTGGCACTGGCGTCTTAGGACTGATAGTTCCCTGTCTCTTGAGCGCCCAGCTCTTGCCTTCATTGCTGCCCTTGCTCGGACAGCCGGGAGACACGCCTACCTGGCTTTCGTATCTCTTGCGCTTTGTTTTTGCCAGCTGCGTCCTTTTGCCGCCAACTGCCTTAATGGGGGCAACTCTTCCGGTATTGAGCCAGTGCTTTGCCCGACTGGACAAGGATGTGGAAAAAGATGCAGGTTTTCTCCTGTCCGCCAACACAGCCGGCGCAGTGGCAGGCGCGCTGTTGTCCGGTTTTTGCTTTCTGCCTGGCTTCGGGCTTTCTGCAACGACATGGATTGCTGCAGCCATCAATCTATCCTTGTTCGCCGGCGTAATTTCAGGGCGCAAGCAAATCTGTGCGCGCTTGGAAAAAGTCCTGCCCCAGCCAGTGTGTGAGAAAAGAGTACAACAGACAGGGCTCTTCGGCAAAGAATCGGCAGAACCTCCGACCAGTCTTCCAGTTGTGTCTGCCGTGGCCTTTCTTTCAGGATTTCTGGCTCTTATGATTCAAGTGTCCTGGACGAGATTGTTCAGTCTTCTGTTCGGGTCTTCGGTTTATTGTCTGAGCTGCGTTCTGTCCATTTTCTTGCTGGGACTTGCCAGCGGCTCCTTTATAGCTTCGGCTCTGTTGCGTTTCATCAAACAACCGCTTATTGCTATCGCTCTTGTTTATATGTTTTGCGCAAGCTCGATCATAGGGAGTCTGTATTTTGCTGACGAGATGCCCTGGACAACGCTCGCTTTCGAGCGGATGCTGAGCTGGTCAAGCGTCAGCCTGCCTCTCTGGGCTTGTCTGGGCGGCAGAGCGATACTGGCTGTTCTGATCATGTTCCCTGCGGCAACCGCCATGGGCGCCGTTCTGCCCTTGCTTTTCAAAGCTGCCGGACCGGGAGTTTCCGACACAGCCTCCAAAGTCTCCATAGTCTATGCTGGCAATACACTCGGTTGCGTACTGGGTTCCTGTTTGACCGGATTTGTTTTCATTCCGACTTTTAGCCGGCTGTGCCTGAGCGGCATGCAAACGTCGATTTTGCTGGCTGCCTGCGGACAGATGGCTCTGGCAGCTGTTCTTTGCGCCATATGGTTCAAATCTTTCATTGACGATGCGCCGACGCAGATTATAGTGAATACAATCGTCTTTGTCCTGACAGGAGCCGTCATCGCCGACGTATTTTGCTTTCGCCCTTCCTGGAACCCGGCAATCATGTCGGCCGGCGCAACATTCTACACACCAGCGCAAGTGTCCGGGCTGGACAGGCAGCGATTCTTGCGCGAACTTGGTGTCTTTCCTCAAGGGTCCAGGACAGGTTCCTCCGGCGTGCTTTTTTATCGGGAAGGGCTGAACACGACGGTTACTGTCGGCAGCGATCCCTCACGCAATGTGATCTATTTGAAAAACGACGGCAAAGTGGAAGCCGCCGTGCCGCTTGATCCCTCCCTTCCGGCGATAGGCGGCGATCAGACGACACAGATTTTGCTTGGAGCTTTGCCTGTGCTCTTCCACGAGGGCCCCTGCCGAAAGGTCTTCGTAATTGGCTGCGGCACAGGTACTACTGCCGGTGCAATCAGCCGTTTCAAGGAGGTCACGGACTTGACAGTTTGTGAGCTAGAAACTGCCGTGCTGGACGCCAGGAAATTCTTCACAGCAAGCTCCGGGGATCCCTTCTCCCTTGAGCTGACCGCGCAAGGGAGAGTGAGGCTGCTGGTCAACGATGCTCGCTACACGCTGACATCTTCCGCTGAATCCTTCGACGTCATCACATCGCAACCGTCCGACCCCTGGGTCAGCGGTTCTTCCGAGCTCTTTACTGCCGAATTTTTTCAGATCGCCAGAGCACGCCTGAAAAAAAATGGGATTTTTTGCCAGTGGATCCAGCTCTATTCCCTGGAGCCAGCCTATCTTGGCGTCCTCCTGCGAACTTTTGCCGAGGTCTTTCCTGACGCCAGGGTTTTCCTGGCGCCTGGGGCAGGCGAGATAATCTTGCTTGGCTCAAACGAAAGTTGTCCCGACGGCAGAAACAGGTGTTCGCCTGATCAATTCCAGCTGCCCGAGCATCTGAGGTCCGAAAGGAAAACAGGCTCCGAGCCGGCAGATTTAGCCCTGCGCTGGCAGTCGCCTGAAGTGCGCGGTCTCCTGTTGCGATGTGGGGTGCACAGTAGGGCGGACTTACGTGCCCTTGGGAAGCTATCGGGCAAAAGCGCCAGGGATCTGGGCCGGGAGCTTTCAAAATCGGGCGGTGAGCTGCCTCTCAATACTGATGAAAATCTACAAGTAGAATTTGCCGCTGCCACAAGCGCACTCACTCAGGACGAGCGCATTGAGCAAAACCGGCGCGCAATCGAGGACTTTATCAAAAATAGCGCTGCTCCGCTCGGGCAGGGTCAGCCAACGAACTGAAGGTTTCCCTCCCTTGTTGTCAGGCGGCAGCAAGCTTACAAGTAACTGGCATGACATGTTCGGGTAATCCAGCCTTACGGAACGATATTTGCTTCTGTTATGATCAGCAAGAACCGACAAAAGCTGTCGGCAAAAGGGAAAAACTGGTTGAAAGTGGCTTTCAGTCCATTTTTAAAACACCTGCTCCCAAAGAGGAACCAGCCTGTTCAGCGGAGAGTAACTGAGACTTCAAGCTATGACATACCGGCTATTGCTGATCGAAGACAGCCCCACGCAATTGCTCACTATCAAGCGTATGCTCGAAGGTGAAGGATATGATGTCATCGCCGCGAAAAACGGAGCCGAGGGGTTGGCCAGAGCCTATAACGAGAGCCCGGACCTTATCGTTTCGGATGTGGTGATGTCCGGCATAAACGGCTATCAGCTCTGCCGTCTTGTAAAAAACGATCCTGACCTCTGCACCACACCGGTTATTCTTCTCACCAAGCTCGACGGCTCGATAGATCGATTCTGGGGGCTGAAGTCCGGTGCTGACCGTTACATTCCTAAGGAGCCGGGATTCGCCAATCTGATCAAGGCTATTCGAGAACTTCTGGCTGAAACCACAGGACGTCCCCGCCTGCGTGTGCTTGGTGACCCTCAGAAAGGCCCCACTGCCGATGAGATCAACAACCGGCTTCACCAGCTTCTCGAACGGCTTCTCTTCGAAGCTACTCTGGCCGATGAAGTGCGCCGGATTGGCGAAGATATTGCCGACGTAGAAATTATTTCTGAAAAACTCTTTGTGCTCCTTTCCTCAATTCTGAGCTACCAGGCATGCGCCGTTGTGGTCAGCCACGGCAGTTACTCTGAGATGCACTGCGATGTCGGCAAGCAAAGCCAGGAGTCCAATGTCAAGGCATATGTCTCCAGAGTGTCCTTGCAACTCGGACTGCCGCCTTTCAAAGAAGAAATGCCCAAATCAAGCCAGATTTTTGACAATGCCCTCACACAGCCAGTGGATGCTGCTGGCTTGAGACTGGGGCTTCTGGTCGTCATTCCCTGGACGAATCAAAGCTACAAACCTGGCGATCAAAAGGTAATTCGCCTCGTTTGCGATCAACTCTCCACTGTCTTGCGCCTCTATCTGTCCTACGTGCAGCGCGATGGTCTGCCTGTCCCGACCGGACCGTGACAGGCACAAGCGGCGTCGACATGAAGGAACAGGCAGTTGCCCTCAGGTTGGCGGCAAATTGGGCATACCATCCCCCTGCCAGGGAATTTCATAGGACTTGCCCTGATTTCTTGCTGCCGCCACCAGAACAGGCTCGCTTCATTTACCCCGGCGCTTGCGCCTGTGCTCGCGAGCTACCGGAGATCTGCCCAGCTGAGGGGCACTGGAATCCGTCAGGGAAATGACCGGGCTTTCGGCAGCGACCCCCACAGGCATGTTTTCGCTTGCGCCATTTGCACCGGTTTCGTCGCTGCCATTGGGGATAGGCTGGGGTTGTTCGAGCAACGCCAGAGCGGCTTCCGCTTCGGCGACTGCAGCTTCGGCTTCGGCGAGCACAGCTTCGATGTCGTCAACTGAAATCTGGTTCTTTTCCAGTCCGGAAGGGGCAGGCAGTTGCGTTGAGATTTCCGGTCTGGGCATCGGCTCTTGCTCGGTGCTGTCGCTGGTAAAGGCAATTGTTATCTCTTCAGTCTGAGACACAGCCTCGAGATCCCCGGCAGGCTCAGGGAAACCAGCCAGGTCCAATACGTCCGAGTCCACCTGTCCGACGCTGTAGATTCTGCCTCCAGCCCCAAAGTCTTCCGGTTCACCCAGAAGCCCTCCGTCCTCCCAGCTCCCCAGCGCCGCTTCAGCCTCTTCAAGCACTTCTGTCCAGGGATTGTCCGACTCTTGACTTTCGGACCCGTTCACAGGTGGAACGTATCCAGCAGTTGACGCCGTCGGGATCGACGAAGAACCAGGTTCCAACCCCCACTGCTGATCTTGTCCGGGCTCCACCTCTTGCCCTTTTTCCGGCTCCCGCTCCAGCTCTTGCGCTGATTCTAACTCTTGGTCTAGCTCTCGTCCTTGCTCAGGCTCGGGCCCTTGTTCTTGTGCAGCCTCTTCTGCATCTCCCCAGACAAGATTGTCCGCCCAGCCAGGGGACATGGCGCCGAGAGTGATTGGCTTGGGCTGCAAGGCCTCTTCATTGCGGTCGGCAGAGATCTCAATCTCGACAATCTGTGGTGTCGCTGATGGAACAGATTGCTGCCAGAGTTCGGATTCATCGCTAAATATGTCCTTTGGTTGAATCCAACCTTCAATCATGAGAGTGTCAAGAAAGGAGACCCCGTTTTCCCGGAGAGATGAGAGAGCAACCCGAAACTGAGCGATGGTGATCTTGCCAGCCGAAATCATTCTCTGACCCAGGACAGCAGCGTCAAGCTCATCCTGTGTCAAGAATCCCGCTTTGACAAGAAATTGCCCGAACGGCTGCCCGGGCTCTGCCTTATGCATATCAAGAGCAATTTCCAGCTCCGTAGGCTCCAGGATTCGGGCACATTCCAGCAATTCGCCCAGCATCAATCTAGTGCGGCTTCCAGAACTGCCTTTGGCATCTTCGGGCGTCTCCAGCACCTGCGCCTCAAGCGAGGTGCGCAAGCCGAGCATGCGCAAATCATAATCAGTACGCGTGACAGGGTCTTTCAGAATGTCATGAGCAATGCATATGCCGCGCAGATACTCTCTAAAATCACGCAGTTCGCGCGCACTTGTTTCAGCCTGTCTCAAGCGATTGGTAAGTAGTTTGCGTATCAAACGAAAGAAACTCGTATGGATTTCTTCAAAGGAGGAGAGTTTATTTACGTTCAAAAGCTCATAAAAAGTCTGCGATTTGCTCAGTTCCAGACGATTGATCGGCTGGGCTTGGGATATCGGCGATGACTGAGCCAACCCAGCTTCAGCTCCCTCTTGTGCACAGGCGGCTTCCGGCAGCCGCTCGCTTGCATCAGCTGGAATGGCACCAGTGCTTGCATCAGCATTTTGTATAGAGCCGGAATCATCAGAAGCTGGGACCGTTTCTCCGGCACCAAAATCCAGGTAGTCGATCGGACCGCCTGCCGGCAGCTCGGACTCCGGAGTCAAGCCTGATTCGCCGGCTAAGACTGTTTCTTCGCCACCCGGGTGTTCTTGAACAACTTCTGGTAAGGGAGCACTGGTAATCTCACCACAAGAAGCGGGCGGACAGGCTAAGCGACTCTCTGTCGCCTCAGGAGCGGACACGTCCGGAGCTGGACCGGCGACTGCGAGTTGACTGACAGACGCCTGGCTCGGCGGCGCCAGGGCAGCCGGTGCAGCTCCGCCGAAGAGCTTCTGCTGGAGAATAGCGCATAAACCTTTGTGAGCCAGAGCTGCGCCGCTTTTGTCGCCAGATTCGAAACTCTGCTTGAATGCCGCAGCCAAGACCTTGCCTTCCAGGTCCAGCCGCTCGTCATGGTTTTGAAAATTAGCTAGCATTCTGCAGCCGGGGGACTCCGATAGCATTGTCAAGTAGGCTGGGCTGGCGGCGACTCCGTCCTGAAACCAGTAAGCTGGTAACTAGATTATGCCTTCCCTAAGTAGATTTAACACGGATCTATATCTTAATCGAAGATGCAATTCAAGAATCGGATCTGTTGTCTCAGGTGCGCTAAGTGTTCAGAAGCCTTTTGGTATGATGGACAGTGGCTTGTACAGTCCGGCACCCGGCAGGCAGAGGTGTGAGAAGGACTTCCAAAAGAAGGCAAGGTATGCAGCGTGGATTTTAGTTGGGTCAAGCAACTGGCCGATCAGGCTAATCAGGCGGAATTGGCCAGACAGGAAAGGGACAGACGCGACAGGGAGGACAAAAGACTAGTCGCTCTTGCTACAGTACCTTTTGTCGAGAAGCTTTACCTGCTGATCAATACATGCACAGATGAATTCAACAAGCATTGCATGTTTCCCAATCTTCGCGTGATGACAAGCCGGCTTTACAAGCGCCAGAAAACAAGCGATCTGCCGGAATCGGAGCCGGAAGAGGTAGCCTATTTTACTTTTTCGCGTCGCGGGTACATGTACGGTATCCGCGGGGTCAATGGTGTCGTCGACTTTGTGGAATTTCCAGTAACTGACGGGTCTGGCTCCCTGACTCTTCGCTTGGACGAGCTGGGGGTCGAGCCGTCCAGGAAATTTATTGCCGAAATGGAGCGCGAAGGCAGAAAAGTGACCTGGAAAATGGACGGGTGCGTCCTGGATGGACCAATGATTATTTCTGTTTGCCAGCACTATTTCAGTGAGTTTATTGGACGAACCAACGAACAGTTTTGACGCGGCTTTGCAGGAGCTTGGATTCAGGTCCTCTCAGCTGGACCTGTCTCTTTCAGCAGGGCAGATTGTCTCTCTGCGGCGTTTCTTGCAGGATTTATCCCGTTACAACGAACACACAAATTTAGTAGCCAGATCGGATTTCTTGACCCTGGTCAAAGATCATGTCACCGATTCGCTGTCGGTAGCCTCTGTAATCACCTCAACTGGACTGGCTCGACAACAGAACTTGAAGGTAATGGATATAGGGGCAGGAGCAGGATTCCCGGGTATTGTTCTTGCCGTAGTGCTCGAAGATCTGCTGCTCGATCTGGTTGATTCTGTCGGCAAAAAAACCTGCTTCTTGAATCAAGTTGTTCAGTCGTTGGAGCTGTCTCATCGCGTGAGTGTGCACAACGCACGCGCAGAAGTGCTCGCCAGGCAGAGTCATTTTCGGGCAAAGTTTGATCTGTCCACTGCCCGGGCGGTGGGTAGCCTCGATCTCATATCAGAACTCGCAGTGCCATTTCTCAGGGTAGGTGGCAAACTTATCGCCCAGAAATCAACTAAGCAGTACGCGCAAGAAATTGAAGACTCCCAATATGCGCTTTCTCTTCTGGGAGCACAGGTGTCCGGAGTATATCCGCTCGATAGGACAATTCTCGGCAAGGAGCGTGTGATCGTGATGATTGAAAAGATCAAAGAGACTCCCGAACAATTCCCGCGCTCGACTGCTCAGATCGCGCGCGGGAGCCTGTCGAAAAGAAAGGTTTGAGGAGCTGGCGAACTATGCGTTGTCGGGCTGAACTAATTCTTGGACATATGCTTCTTTATTCAAGAAAGAGTCTCCTTGACAAGCACATAGTGGCTATTTCCCTGACCGGATTTGCCCAAAAGAAGGGGACCTTGGTCCTGGCTTAGAGAGCTCAACCGATATCGGTTGAGCTCTCTAAGCCAGGTAGCCGCTAGCTGAAAAGCTCCGATGGACCGTCGCTTAAGCCCGCATACGCAAAGTATATATCGAGGTTTTTCACCACTCCTTTTGATTCCCAGTACGCCCTCAAGGTGATGGCCATCTTGTTTGACGAACTAGGTTAGAGGCGGGCAAAGCCCCTGACAACCACAACCTGTAATGAATCTGCCATCTGCAGATTCATCCGCCGACCTCGTCGGGCACAGCACCAAATTATTCTCAGCTATACACAGCTTGCATCTCTTGAACCAGCCAGCCTTCAGCTGAAGCCTGCATCCTCGCTTGATTGGGATCACTGTCCACAGTCAGCTCCAACAGGCGTCGCTTACTACCGAAAAGATACTTTGCCCGGCTGATCAAGGCTGTGACATCAACGTAATCATGAGCAAAAATCACATTATCGACAGTGCGATACCAGTTGTCACTGGCTGGCACGACAATATCTGCAATCATTTCGCCCAGCTCGATTGGTTCTTTGTCGCGTTTTGCCCGGGGCGGCCAGACCGCCAGTATCTTCTGCGTGTCGAAGCCGAGACATTCAGCTTTACCAAGATAATTTATCTTCTGTTGCTCGATCGTAAACCCCATGTCAGCATAAGCTTTGACCTCTTCCAGCCATACCTCATTGAGTACTTCAGCCACCATATCTATATGCGGCTCCAGTCTCCAGAGCTCGGAGGTCGGCAGATAGGAAGTTGCCGGGCGGAACTCCCAGGCATCCTCACAATAGAGAACCTCAAACTGATGTGTGTGGGCCCAGGCAGTTGTCAAAACCCCCATCCAGATCATGTCGTCCTTGTACACCTTGGCGTAGCTTTGTTTGAACCAGTCCTGCCACTCGTCAAAAGAGTCATATTGCCCCGACCGCTTCAACAACCCCTCCCGCCATTCCTCCTCGTCCGGCAATACCTCGGGGGCATGGAAAAATTCTGCCCAGTAAGCTGTCACAGCAGCCGGTTCAACCAGTGCAAGATCTGCCTGCCCCATCTGTTCTTCCCAGAGTGTGTGGCAGGTGTTGATGGTCTCTTCACAACGCGTATAGGGGTTGGAATCGAGAAACTCCTCTGCGTGCCTAACCCAGTCGATGCCTGCCCGGATCAAATATGCTGGAAACATCCAAAGCCCCTTTTTGCTGCCTGCCTTACAAGATTGTACCCGCCGTCGCCGCTGCCTCGGGTAATCGCCCGTTTTCTCTGGAAAGTCGGGCAAATTCGGCAAGCCGTTCCTTAAACGGTGAACTGTTCTGATAGAAGCTGAGCGGCTGCTCCAGACGCTGGCTCCAGTTGGAGTCAGCAGCCAGACCAGGCTGATTGAAGCGCTCGCTTGTGGCAAGCAGGTCAGTGATCATGAAAACCGCCAGCCAGCAGGGGCTTTCGAGCAGGGCTTTCATCATGGCAAAGTGCAATTCCTTAGTGAATAACTTGGGCGGGCTTTCTTCATCCAGCTTCAGGAAGCGCATTAGATGTTGTACCTCCAGCCAGGCAGCGTGCCCGTCAGCCCCGTGCCAACGCGCCACCATGTCTTCCCAGATGAGCACCAGCGGAAGGTGATCATGCGTGGCGTATGTCGCCAGACTCAAAGCCGGCAGCTTTTCCCGGGGGGTCAGGGATCGATCGTCCTCATTGCATTCCCAGAAGGGGATGGTGAATCCGGGGATGCCCAGTTCCTTGAGAAGGGGGCGTACATAAACGGGCACCACTCCAAGATCCTCGGCGACCACCCCGCTGATGCCTGCCTCATCCAGAATCATTTGCAGCAGGGCTCTTCCCTCTTTGCAATTCGCCTCAGCATCTTCCGGCTCGTCATCGGAACGAGGAAGAAACTGAGGCAGCTTTCCGCCTGCAAGCGCCGCTGCTTGCTCCGGCGTCAGATTGACAAATTCCTGGTTGCGTTCGGGCAGCCAGGGGAAGGAATAAATCCTGAAAAAGCCCAGGACGTGGTCGATGCGGAAATAGTGGAAAATTTCCGTGATCTTGCGGATACGAGTGCGCCACCAGGCAAAGTCCTCTTTGCGATGCTCCTCCCAGCAATACAGCGGTATGCCCCAGTTCTGCCCCCATTGCGCCGTGAAAAGATCGTCTTTGAAAAATGTCTCGGGCGGCGCGCCTCCGCACCACTGTCTGTCGAAGAGCTCTTGTTGCGCCCAGACATCGGCGCTATAGCGACTGACGCCAAATGGCATGTCTCCCATCAGGGCTACGCTTCTGGTCTGCGCCAGAGATCGCACTGACTTCCATTGCCCGAAAGCCAGCCACTGGACATACGCGAAGAACTGCCGCCTTTCTTCAATTTCGGACTGCCCGGCATAGGCAGAAAGCCACTGCAATGCACCCTCGAACGTTTGCATTTCAGGCGCCCACTCGGTCCAGCGAACATTCCCTTGATTGAGGTCGATAAGTGTGCGAAAAAGCGTGTAGGCAGGCAGCCAGGAGGCTTCATCGGCCTGCCATTTCTCAAAAGACAGGAACCGGGCGCTTTTCCTGCTGATCTCCTCGCGCCTGAATTTTTCGTAAGCAGCTTGCAGCAAGTCCAGTTTCAGCAGCTTGACGCGCCGGTAGTCGACCGAGCCTTGTGACAACTGACATAACAATTCCTTCGGAGCCAGGCGCTCAAAAGACTCAACGCTCAGATCCGGAATCGCCTGTGGTGTCACGTTAAGTAAGACTGGATCAAGTGCAACGGAACTGATGGCATTGTAAGGGCTGTTATCGCCGCTGGTTTCGTTGATGGGCAACACTTGCAGGACACTGACGCCGTGGCGGCAACAGAAATCTATGGCTTCGGCGACTGCCGCCGTATCTCCGATGCCGAAGTCTTCCTTGCCTCGCAAGGCAAAGACCGGGACCATAATGCCGGACAATTTCTTTTCAGGATTGATCATTATCTCTCCATGACCACTGTTGCTAGATCCCCAGCCTTGAAAACACCTGATCGAGGTTCTTCAGGTAATTGTTTGCTGCAAATAGACTTTCTATTTCGGAGGGTGACAACACAGATGCTACTGCAGGATCGCCCAGCAAGTTGCCTTTGAAGTCGCCATCGGGCTTGTTCCAGGCTTTCATGGCATTTGCCTGCACCAGTGCATAGGCTTGCTCGCGGCTCAGCCCGTGCTCGATCAGTTTGAGCATTACTGCCTGCGAGTAGATAACTCCGCCGAAGACATCCAGATTACGCTGCATATTCTCCGGATACACAACCAGATTGGAAACAATCCTTGTGAAACGGTGAAGCATGTAATCAAGCAAAATTGTCGAATCAGGCAAGATAACGCGCTCGACTGAGCTGTGGCTGATGTCGCGCTCGTGCCAGAGAGCGACGTTCTCCAGAGCAGCCAGGCAATTGCCGCGCAAGATTCTCGAGAGCCCGGAAATATTCTCGCAGCCCACCGGGTTGCGCTTGTGCGGCATGGCTGAGGAGCCCTTCTGTCCGACGGCAAACGGTTCCTCGGCTTCGAGGACGTCTGTCCTTTGAAGATGCCTTATTTCGGTGGCAAACTTCTCCAGGCTCGATCCGATTATAGCCAGGGTGGACACGTACTGGGCGTGGCGATCGCGCTGGATGATCTGTGTTGATATCGCCGCTGGTGTCAAGCCAAGGTGCTTGCATGTAAGGCGCTCGACTTCCGGGCTGATGTTGGAGTAAGTGCCAACCGCGCCACTCATCTGTCCAACCGAAATCATCGTTGTCGCATCGGCAAGCCGACTCTGGTTACGGCGAATTTCTTCCAGCCAGACTGCCAGCTTGAAACCAAAGGTCGTAGGCTCGGCGTGTATGCCATGTGATCGCCCGATGGTGATCGTGTGTTTGTGTTTGCGAGCTTGTTGCAAAACAGCATCATGAAGGGACTCGAGACCAGCTTTGAGAATGGCGCTAGCCTCCCGCAGCTGCAAAGCAAGTGCCGTGTCGATAACATCCGAACTGGTCAGCCCAAGATGGATGTAACGCGAATTCTCGCCGACTATCTCGTTCACACTTGTCAGGAAGGCAATGACATCATGCTTTACTTCTTCTTCAATTTCCCTGATGCGCAGCAAATCGAAACCGGCCCGGCTCCTTATATCGCTAAGCGCAGTGGCCGGAATTACACCGAGTTCTGCTTGTGCCTCACAGACGGCTATTTCCACTTGCAACCAGGTGTGAAATTTGGAATGATCCGACCAAATGGCGCCCATTTCCGGTCGGGTGTAGCGATCAATCAAGAATGTATCCTCTCTCAGCCACAATAAGGCTGCGCCTAAAGGCCGCAGCAGCGCCTATTTTACACTGGCTGCCCGGCTTGTTCCCTGCTTCAAATGTATATAAGCCCGCTGTCATGCCGAGATTCCAAGAATCCTGCCGGAAAGTTTCCGACCGGATAGAAACAATTCTGCCTGCCAGACTGAATACCCCTCAGCAACCCGGAGGGCTCCGACGAAGGGCACAATCAAGAACGTGGCTGCCTTACTGGTTCTGCAACTCTTGCATGATCCGTCCTAGATCTTGCAGAGTCTGAGAATTGCCGCTGCCGCCTGGCTGCCCGAAGAAGCTGTCAAGTCCGCTTGCGCCGCTGCTTGTGCCCGGTTGCCCGAGAAGCCCGTTAAGCTGTCCGCCTCCCATCTGCCCCAGAAGACTGTTCAGGGCACCGAGCCCGGAGTCGGAGCTGCCGGCAGCCGGCAAACCTGCTGAGCCGCCCCAGGAACTCCCGGACTGAGTGCTGTTGCCCGGGGAAGCAAACTGTTTTTGCAAGGAGTTTATCTTGCTGGTCTTGAAATCATTGAGACCGGAAGCAAAGCGCGACTTTGCCTCCTGATTCTCGCCGCCAAATGGGTCGAGAGAACTGCTGAGGTTGTAGCTGGCGATTACTTGCAGGACACCGTTGTGATAACTCTCCAGAGTGCTGTGCACCTGCGAGGACAAAGACATCGCCGCTAGAAGCGAAGCTGGCGTGCCGTCGGCGCCTGTTGTCAAAAAGGCAGCAACAGCGTTGAGAGTATTGGCCAGCTGTCCGTGGGCTGTTTTCACCTGGGCCGGCGGCACGATAGCGTTAATCTGCCCGCTGAGAACCATCGTCTGATCCTTGGCCTGCCCGATGCTGTTTTGATCGGTGTTGAGCCCGCTTGAGCCCATGAGAATACCGACCACGACTTTGTCATACTGGTCGATAATTTTGCGCATCTTGATGAGATATTTCGTTACTTCATCCGGAGTTCTCGGGGCATTGAAATTGATCTCTTCGATAGATTCCACTTGCCTGGGCGCCGTTTTGACCTCTTGTTGTCCGGGAGGTGCGCTAAGCGGCGTTTGCGGAGTGCCGTCCGGGGGCTTTTGGGGAGCGGGGCTTTCTTTCGATTTGACCGGACCTATGGGTGTGATTTGCTGGGACTGGACCATCTGCCCAGACAGCGACACGACAAGCAAGAAAACCAACAGAAATCTGCAAGCTCGGTATCCAGATGCCGTCGGTCGAAAGTAAAATTTCATGAGTTTTTGCCTCGCGCGGCCCTTAAATACAATATTCCCCCCGGCGCACTCTGATAACTGCCCGACAAAGCCAGGCTTACAAGGGCAGACTGGTCTTCACCGTAAGCTAAAATAGCGCTTTCACAGGCAGCCTCGATAAACAAAATAGCCAGGAATTGAAATGAAGACTTTGCTTCCGCTGGATGTAGTGCATCCCGTAAAACCCACCATCGATCAACTGATCGCGCTGGTGCCCCTCGAAAACGCCGAGGTGCGCTTGCTTTATGTCAAGGAGGCGCTCCCTTCTTATGAGAGTGTCGTGCAGGCTATCGGAGAATTCCCCGATGACTTTGATCATCAGCTCAGCCAGAGAGCGCGCCTGCGATTTGCCGAAGCAGAGGAATTGCTGAAAGGCCGCTGTGCTCGCCTGTCCACTGAAATTGTCAGCGGTCCGGCGGCAATGATGATCGAGGCTGTGGCCCGTGATGAGGATTGCGATTTAACCGTGCTCACGCCTGGCACTCATGGCATAGTCGAAAGATTTTTCCTCGGCAGCGTTTCAAGCAAAGTGATAAAGCACGGACCGGGAACCATAATGGTCTGTCGCCCGCTGCATAAGCCCGAAGGCACTTTGAAAAATGTTCTAATCGCCCTCGATGGATCGGCCAATGCGCGCTCGGCTCTGACCAGGTCTTTACAGCTCTTTCGTGTCAGCCAGGGGGACGTCCGGGTAACACTTGTGCATGTCGTGAGCATAGCCGAGGCTATCAAGCTGATTACACCGGTGGAATTTGTCTCGCGCGTCGAGCAGAACATGGTTCTTGAAGGCGAGACATTTCTGGCTGATGGCAAACGCATCCTCGGCGAAGGCGGCGTTACCCGGGTGGACACGGTGCTAAAGGACGGGGATCCCGCAACAGAGATAATGAACATTGCCCACGCTCTGCCCGCCGACCTCATCGTTCTAGGAGCCCAGGGTCATACGGCAGTGCAACATTTCCTTCTGGGCAGTGTCAGCCATCGTATTGCCGCCCACTCTCCCTGCACGGTCGCCGTCGTCAAACCTGAGAAAAAGTAGTGCCGCTAAGACCTTTTTCGACCGGGACAAAGAATATGTCAGCCATTTTGCGTTTGGTCCTATATTTCTTGACGGCTGTCGTCTTGCAGGGCTCTCTTTTCCCTGGAACTGCCTTCGGCGCTATCATCGATGACACTGCCGATCTGCCGAGCCAGCAGGCTCAAGAGAAGCTGGAGCTGGAAGAGATGAAAGGTGAAATGAATGACATCAAGTCGACGATGGGGCAAGCCGCCCGCTCAGCCGAGCAACTGCAAGCACGCCTTTCCGGCGGACAAATCCAGGAGATATATCTTCTGGTCAAGGAGTCGACAATAGAGCTGACACCTGGAGTCACATCTTCTGCACTCACTTACAATGCTCAGGTGCCCGGACCGGTCCTGCGCCTCAAAGAAGGCGCCGCCGCGCGCATAGTCCTGCACAATCAAACGAAGCAGCCGACCAGCCTCTGCTTGCACGGACTCTTGCTGCCGCAATCCGTTGCCGGGCTCCCGCGGCAGGGAGCAGGGTTGGTAAATCCAGGCGAAACTTTCGTCTTTCAGTTTGTTGCGCCGAGGGCGGGCACCTACTGGTATCACCCGCAAGTGCCCCAGAGCGATCAGACGGCGCGCGGACTTTTCGGGGCAATCGTCGTCGAACCAGCCGGCGCCAGAACATATGAGCGAGACTTCGTCCTGGTGCTCGCTCAGTCCACCGTCAGCCCGAAGGCAGGCACCACCGCCGGTGCACCCCGTGGCTCTTCGACATATTTCACCATCAACGGCAAGAGCGCTCCATCCATTGCTCCTCTTGAGCTTGCAAGCGGAGAGCGCGTCAGGCTGCGTATCATCAACGCCGGACAGCAGTCCTGCCCGCTGTTTTTGAGCGGGCACCATTTCGAGGTGGTCGCGACAAACGGCTCGGACGCACTCGAGCCTCATGCCAGCCGCGACACGCTCTGCGTGCAACCCGGCGACCGTTATGATCTGGAGTTTGTCGCCGATAATCCCGGCGTCTGGTCGCTTGCTTCCATCATCCCTGCTCAGACCAACAATGACGGAAAGTTTCCGGGCGGCATGGCCATGGTCGTGCGCTATAAGCACTGAGCGCTTCTCCTTGAGGGAGCACCAGGACAAGGCGCGCACAAAGGAGATAGTCGCCAGTCTGCCTGAGCTGGCTGAAGCTATTTATTGAGCCAGCTGGCAGGAGCAATACACGAGGAGCTGAACAACATACTTGAGCCTGGGCGGGGCTAAGTCTTGCTGTTCAGCTCCTGGCTGGCGGGCAGGAAAGTTTTTTGAGAGGACCTCACCTGGATTGTGCTTGCCTGGCTCTTGGTCAACGGCTCCCAGTGACTGGATATTAGGGCAGACAGGTTACAAACTCGTAAAATAAGATGCGGCAATGACGAGTGCTCTATAAGCGCTTCTGGAGCTGCTCCAGGCGCTGCCTGACTCTGTCCCAGGAAAGACCGGTATGATCGCAGAAGGCCTCCCAGCCGACCTTGATTACTTCTTCCCAGTTGTTGAAATAAATCTCCTGATTGAGATAGCCAAGTCCCTTCTCCAGAGAGTAGTCAGCCAGAATAGCCTTGGCCATGTCATGCTGAACCATGTGCTGCAGGTCGAACCACTGCTCTTCCAGGGCCAACTCGAAAAGAGCAGCAAGAAATTCCGGCTGACGGTAGCGGGTTTCGGCAAGCTCGCGCAACTCATCGTTCATGGGGTATTCCTCGGTCTCCAGGAGGTCCTTCTAGCAGCTGACACCTCAGACATCTGGTGTGGTGCGAGCCCTTCGTTTATCATTAAAGTAGCATATAGTTTGGTAGCTGGCAGGTTAAGTCAAAAGACCACAGTGGCAAGTTTCTCCGGAAAGGAAGTCGAGCAGACTCTCAAGGCATGAATCAGACAAGGGCGACGGCAACCATATCTGGTGGCATGTCCAAGATGAGGACTGCCGCGACAGCCCTCATCCTGCTCCTCTGGATCTATCCAGGCATTCTCTTGTGCCTGCCGGGAGCTTTCGCTCAGGATGCAGCACCCTTAACCATGAGCGAGACCTTGCAGACGATCGAGCGGGCAATCGGCTTGACCTCCAATGAGAGCCAGTCCGTGGCGCAGCGCCTGAGCGCCTGCGAGCAGAGGATCTTCGGGCGCCCACAGGAGGGTCCCCTGGTAGGGCGTATTGAAAGCTTGCGCCAGGCTCTATCCCACCTTGCCGTCGGGTCGCCGTTAACGGAGCCTGCCTCAAAAGGAACAGGCGGCTCCCAGAACATTGCCGCCACTGGCGCCCTCAGAGATCAGCTCTCCTTGATGAATGTAGTCCGTCCGAACTTCTTGCGCATCGAAGCTCCCGGAGATCCCGGAGATCCCTCAGCCGATTATCTGGCGGAAGTCCTGAAAGGAAGCAAGGGCAAAGTGATGAGATTTAAGTCCATGCCTGTGCCGGTCTATATTAACCCTTTCCCGGACAGAGAATTCGTGGCGGCGGTGGTGCGAGGTTTTGAAGCCTGGGAAGACACAAGCGGCGGCGCTGTCCGCTTCGTGCAGGTCGATGAGAGCTCTCAGGCTCGCATACAGGTGGTCTGGAAAAGGCTGGGCAATGCTCAGGATAGCTCCGGCTGCCTGCTCGGCGCCCACACGATCACAAAATTCACAGCCAAAGGCAAAGGCTCCGTGTCCCTGCTCAATGTCGGGCTTGGCGTGCCCGTGCCAGTATATATTCCCAAGCTCGGACCCAAGTACAAAGTACCTCCCCAGGTCATCGAAGTGAATCTGGACTTGATCATGAGCAAGAACCAGGATGTGCGTTACCGCGTACTGCAGAACATTGTCACCCATGAGCTCGGTCATGCCCTCGGACTGCTCGGTCACAGCTCCAACGTCTGCGACATGATGAATCCGGTCACAGACGAGCATTCGCGTCTGTCAGTGCGCGACATAAATACTTTGACCAGGCTCTACCGGCAGAAATTAGACATCCCGCTCTAGTTGCGGTCGGCTGCTGCCGCCGACCGGTTGCTCTTGCCAGCCAGTCCTTTGAGCCTGATTGCCAGGGCCTGCGCCTCAGCCGGCTTGCCTGCTTTGCTCAAAGTGACGCGAAGCTGAGCCAGCGTGCAGGCTACCTCCTGCGAGTCGGCGCCCAAGGCAGCCTCCTGTCCGGACAGAGCCTTTCTGTAAGTGGCTTCCGCTTCTTTAAGCTTGCCTTGCCGCAAAAGACAGTTGGCAAGTACATAAAGAGCAGCAGACTCATCCTCAAGCCTCCCACCCGGGCGCGCATGGCATGCTTTCACCCTCTGGCGCGCGCTTGCTTCGGCTGCAGCCAGTTTGCCTTGCTGTAGATAATTGTCAGTCA
>JAHFBI010000225.1 GCA_023250095.1 Candidatus Melainabacteria bacterium | reverse complement strand
TCCCGCCTGTTTCTCTTGCTCTGGCTTCAGCTAAAGATGGCGCAGGAAATGACAAAATTCTCTGCCCTGCGTCATCTTTTTTTGCACCAGCTCTATTAATACATATAGTTGTCTAGTAGCACATCCCCCCAATCCGAAGTGATACCAACGATGTCTTAGACCTGAGCTTGCAAGGAACGGGCAAGCATGCTACAAAGTCGCCACCACAAGGGTTGAGTTGAATCGGTTGCTCTTATGATCAGAATCATGGTTGTTTATTATCAGAGCAACATTCAAAAGCCGGACGGCACATTCGTCGGCTCACAAAGCAAAGTCAAAGTGAAGGACTTCCAGAGCCGGCGCCCTGCTCAGCTCAAAGCTCTGGCCGCCCGGATCACCAGAAGAATGATGAAACGCGACGGCGTGAGAGAAGAAAATCTTTCCTACTCAGGCTGGTTTGACGTGCCGGACGAAGGAACTTAGAGCTGCCTGCCAAGAAAACAGCAAAGAACGCACATTCCTCTGCCCCAGCCATGACAGGCTCGCATCTACAGAAGGCAAGGAGCGCTCTCGGGGCAGTCCCTGGATATCCACTATATTATCTAATAATAGAAGCACCAAAAGGAGAAGCCGATGGGCAGCTTCTCCAGATGTTGAGGCTCACACTCCCGCGTCGATGTTAGCGGGTTGAGAATAGCCTGTGCCTAGCGGTCGCTGTCGAAGTCCTGCAAGAGATCATCGAAGTGCTCGTCCCGGCGTCCCTGGCGGCGAAGCTTGATGGGCGTCGCCCGCCTGGGGCTGGACTGGCTGTCATCCTTCTCCCAGCGGCGGCTGCGCAGCTCACCGCGATCGCGTCCCTTGCCGGTGCCCTTGCGGTCTTCCTTCCACGTGCGCGACATTGTAGTCCTTCCTTCTGACTCAATGGCTGCAGCCAGGCTGGCTGCAGCAGTTGACTGGTAAGAGTGGTTTGAGTGCTGACACCGGAGAAAAGGTCGAAGAGCCGGAGAACCCAGCTCCTCAACCTCTTCCACCGGTGTGCGTGGCTACGCCTAGGCGTGCGCGGAGAGCATGCGCCCGTCAGCGCCGTAGTAGATGGTCAGCCACGACTCGAAGCTGTCGCCGAACTGGACCACGCCCCCGCCGTCCGGCTTGCGCTCGCCGGTCACCGGGCAGAAGCTGTCCTGCGAGTCGTCGGCGACGACGTCGGCGGGCACCCCGGCCACCGCCAGCTTGAAGAGCTGGGCGGAGACGCCCTCGGCGATGAGGTCGCGGTTGTGGCGGCTCCAGCCGTGATCCCGGCTGCCGTTGACGTAGCCGCCGATGCGGTTGCGCGCCTTGACGACCTTCTGGTCGCCGTTCCTGCCCTGCCGCTCGATCCACTTGGCCATAGTTACCTCCGTCTGTTTGCTGTTGAACACAAGGAAGTGAAAGATGGAGGCAGCGCAATGCCCTGCCGCCATCCCCCTGTTGCCGAACTGAGAATCTCAATCAACAAGCCGCCCCTGACCGGGCATTGCCGAAAGTTTCGGCAATGCCCGGCACCAGTCAGCAGGCTTTAGCTGGCCGAAACCAGCTCGTTCTCGCCTTCCGCGCTCCGGGAAGTTTCGCTCTCGACATCGTCGGGGTCGGAGAGATCCCAGAGCAGTCCGGCGAGCATCGTGGCGTAGCTACCGCTCCGCAGAGCGAAGCTGCAGGTCCAAACCCCATCCTCCGCCGAGTGTTCGAAGCCATCGACCTTGATGAAAGCCTTCCGCCAGGGGGCGTTAGGCTTCTCGCAGCCGGTGCGACGATCGCGGGGAGTGAGGAAGAGATCCCGGACGATGGGCTCCGCCTTGTCCATTTCGCGCAGCGCTTGCTGACCAATGTCAGTGCGCCCGTAGTAACGCTTCGAGTCGTTCGAGCTCATCAGAAGCGGGATTGCCGCGTTCATGCCCGGACGCAAGCGGCCGGCAGTCAGCTCTCTGGCCAGATGCCGGTTCCAGTAGTACGCCTGCCAGGCGCCCACCCAGAGCGAGAACTCGTCGTTCATGTCTTCCATGACCGCCTCGCAGCTGCCCCCGAACTCATCGGTGTCGGCGAGCTTCTGGACGATCTTGTACTCGAAGGACATGTTCACTTTGCGGTAGACGCGCCGGAGAGTCTGCTCCATCTCCTGGAAGTTGTACTGCCACTGTCCTTGCATTTCCTTGCGGGTCTCGGTGGCAGTGGGCTGTTCGTTGTCGGATGTCTCGAAGAGGAAGCGGAAAGTCGCTGCCTCCACTGCGCTGATGAACGGGTTGCAACCCTCGGGGGACTTGTGGTCGCCGGTGAGCAGCGTGCGACCGACGACATGCAGATTCTGCCTGCGGCCAAGACGCTGGCGGCCGAAGGCATTGGGAATCCACCAGTTGCCCCTGGCTAGGAACTCGATGCGCGGATTGATGTACTCCTCAATCTCCGCCTTCGACTTGCCTTCGACCCGCACCTTGATGCGAAAGCCGTTGGCCAGGTGGTCGCCCTTGTAGACCTTGCGATCGGTAGGGCGAATGTCTTTCAGGAAGAACCCAGCCCTGCCTTGGCTGTACGGCCACCAGCTGACGCGCCGCATCTCCTCCATGGTCACCCCGGTCACCACAGCCGTCTGCGCAGTCACTGCCCAGCGGTCTTTCAGTCCACTGGTGTGAATCTGCTGCGGAGCGATGCGGCGCCCGAGGATCTGGCTGAGATGCTTGGCGAGCCAGTCGACGGCTGCCCAGGTGGTGAGCCTCGTCTTGACGAGCGTGGCTGCCACCGCCGGCACGCGTACTCCATTCCTCAGCTCGACCGTCAGCTCGCTGCCGGTGTTCAAGCCAGGCATGTCGCTGTCGGGGCCGGTGGTGAGAAAAGCGTTGCCCAGATTCTCGGGCCGCCCCGGGTAATCCGGAACCGGCTCGACGACTTCGAAGTCTTCCGGGCTGCGCTTGAGACCGCCCAGCCACTTGCCGCGGATGTTCTGCGGGAAGTGCTCGGACTGAGGAAGACGTGCAAGATCAATGAAATCGAGAACTTCCTCCGGCAGGAACTCCTGAGGATTCTCGTAAGCTACGTTGTTCATGGCATACCATCCCTTCTGGCGACAGGGCAAGGGTGGGCGTTTGCCGGTTGCCCGGTAACCACCCGCCCCGCCGCTTTCGTTGCGCTGGATGAGGCTAGCGAGTATCGGGCAGGCAACAGCCTTACCCGAGAGGACCGGCAAGCATACGCTTACCGGGTGTGGAGTTCCCGCAGATCCTGCAGGTTCCTGATGAATCCCACGCCAAGCTTGCGCAGCTCGACGCTCTTGAACTCGCCCTTGCAGTTGACATGGCTGCCGTCGCGGTCGATGAGCACAGCTTGCACATCAGCCGCCAGTGCGGGCACCACATCAAGAGCGGGGTTGTCACCGATCATCAGGCATTCTTCAGGGCGGACACCGAACCGCTCTGCCGCCACAAGGTAAATCTCCGGCCCGTGCTGCTTGGCGACACCAGCCGAGTGGCTGGAAATCACGTGCTCGAAGATCTCGTCCAGACCTGTCGTTTCCAACAGAGTCTGAACAGGGAACGGCCACGAGTTGGTCACCAGACCGAGGCGGAAGCCCTGCTTCTTCAGGAAGCTGAGCTCCTTCACCACGTCGGTGAACAACAGCAAGCCGTTTTTCTCGTTCTGAACGAGGGACTCGAACTCCTCTACGGCCTCGTCAGAAACATACTCGACACCGAAGCGATCGGCCACGTGGTAGATGTACAGGCGCGTGTCTTCGTAGGGCGTGGTCAGACACGCCACGAGGAACTCCTCGTCAGACACTTCCGCACCGAGCCCGAGGATGTCCTTCAGGAGCTTGATCGGCTCCGGATAGGGACCGCGGGCAATCGTCTTCCACAGGTCGAAGAGAATCACCGAAGGTTTGCGCGCGACGGTAAGTCGCGACAGAACCTGGTAGGTACTGTTACTGTTCGTGTTCATGGAGTGGCTCCTTAACTACTCACACAGGCACCACCCTTGCGGCTGGCCCTGGCGGTTGATAGAACGAGGAGCCGCCATACCTGCGCCTTGAAAGCCAGGTATGTCGGACAGTCTCCTTGTCTGATCACAAACTGTGGAGTTGCCGTTTGGCAGGCAATCCAGGTCTCCACCGCCCCTGGACGCTGCTTGCTCCATGCCTTCTGCCTACACCCGGCTTAGTACAGCTCGGAGGTCACATGGACATGGATGCCTACCCACTGGCTGGGACCGATCTGCCGGCCTTTGACCAGTTGCAGGACTTGCTTGAGACTGTGGTTGTCGAACTGGACCACGGAATAGCCCATCGCCGCCATCTTCTTCACAGCCTGCCTGACAGCAACCGAAGTGATCGAGTTGAAGTCATCGAGGATGGAAGGAAGAGGCTCTGCGTTCGCCACGACCGCCACGTCGGCAGCCGAGTAACGAATCGACATCAGGTCTTGCCGTGTTGAGCCAGGAACTCCGAGCTCGACCACGGTCTTGGGGTTGACAGAATCAGCGGCAATAGCAGTCGCTCCGAACATGCCGGAACGCTTGATACCGCTTGCCCACGGATTGGCGGCCGACTTCACCGAAATGAGCTGGTAGCACTTCTGGGAGGCCTTTTCAGCACTCGCCAGTTCGGCAACCAGAGCCTGGATGGGCGCGGGCTGGCTGTAGATGCTTGCGGCAGCAGCCGGGATTTCCCAGCTGAGTCGCCCGCATCGCGAGCACTCGTTACGCTTGTCCGGACCCTTGATGATTGTCTCGGGAAGTTCGCCTTTCTCGTTGGGCGTCAGGCAGCAGTAGACACAGGTGGCTTTCAAAGCCAGTTGCTGTGCCCTGAGGATGGTGATAGCTGGGGACATAGGACCCTCGTGTACCGTCGGGCAGACTGCGCGGGCAATGCCCGGCACCTGACCCGTAAGAAAGAAGTGAACAGAATGACCGGAGCTTGAGCTTGCGCTCAGACTACGGCCGGAACATTTCCAATGCCCAGCAATCGGCGGAGAGCCAGAGGTGCGTCCTCCAGACTCTTGATGCGGGGAGCCGCAGCCAGGTGATCCAGCTGCCGGGCGTCCTCATCGGATTCAAGCTCTTGCCCGGGCTCAGATGCGCCACCTTCCAGGACAATCCTGTACAGGTTGAAAGGCGCGACTTCAGCCGGGTAGGTCTCTTCCATCAGCAAGTCAAGCAGCTCGCCGTTGCCAGACAGAGCCGACCGCAGCTGAGCAAGCTCGTCGAGCAGGCGCCTGACGTTAAGCACGCTCAAGCTACCAGGAATGACTGAAAGCCCATCTGCAGTGACGATGGCTGAGACACGCCCGCATGCGTGGCACTTGATGTAACCCGATTTCAGATAAACGGCTGTCTGGCGCGTGGCGTCGTGTTTCTCGACAGCGCACAGCGGACAGACCACCGACGGCTCGCTGTCCGTATGTTCCAACGGGAAGCAATGCCGTCTCATGTGGATTTCTTGAACTCTGTAGTTCATCCTACACACTCCTTCCGCCGCAATGTAGTGGCGGGCAAGTGGCAGGCGGGACAACCGGAGCCTTTGACAGCGCCGGTTGCCGCCGGCTCAGAAACGTGAATTAGACGAGCTGCCAGCTCAACTCGACCTTGATGCCCGTGAGGGCGCACTTACCGGGAACGACACGCTGACCGAGCACCATGATGATGCTGCGCAGCAAGCCGTCGCCGGGCTGGTTGGTGACACGGAAGCCGAGGTCCGACAGAGCGGAAGCCGCCTTGTCGATGCTCTCGGGAACCGCCCCGTACTCGAAACCGCTGTACGACCGACCGATAGTCAGGTCCGGGTTCTTGGCCGCCTTGAGGTCCTCGCCGTCATAGCAGACGTTGACGCGCTCGAAGCCGTAACGTCCGTAGGCGAACCCGAGGCGAATGGTGTCGACCAGATTGGGATCGTGCCCCGAGAGGCAGGCAGCCCTGAACTCGGCCGAGTCCGGCTCACCGGCGATGTCCGAACCCACCATGACGACGGGCGCGGGCATAGACGGAAACGCCGGACGGGCATCAGCGATTGCCTTGATCACGGACAGCTCGGTGGCGCCGAAGTCCGGATAGACCCGACCGCAGACATAGCAAGCGACCCCTCCGCCGACCACCTTGTTGGCACGGCACTCGTCGCCATCATGCCCGATCAGCTGACCAACCTGGCAAACGGCGAAACCCTGAATCTGGATCGTGGAAGTCTTCTTGTTGCTCATAATCGTCCTACTTTCTCCGTGTGGGGTTTGCACCCCGAAGCGGGCCTAAGCCCGTGAGAAGTTGCCCCAGCAAGACACATCCGAGCTGATAGTTCGGATGCGAGTTAATCTGGCGCGAAGTGAAATAGAAGCGATCGGACATCCGATCGAGTTGGCCTGCTTTCCTTTACCCGCGAATCTGGGGCTGGATGAACCGGAAATGACGTTAGGTTATGGATCAGGAGGTTTCGCGGGTTCTTCTTGGAAAAGCAAAGGGAAGTAAAGTGCCCTTACCTTAAAGAAAATAGAGCTTGTCAAGCAAGTTTTATTACTGGAGTGTTTTGATTAAAGCTTCCCGAAGAGAAAAGCAGATACTCATATTTCTGAGATCGTTATCATGCTGAATACACCCCCATTTTGCCGCTGGCAGCAGGTACAAAAAGGGGTAGCCTGATGTACATCCTGACATCCCACCCCGTCCCTCACATAGTGCGTGTTTTACGCAAAATGAGCTCCAGATCACTTCACGCAGTTTGCGGAAGGAGTAGCTAATTGAGCAGGCAGGCAGCGCAAGTCTCTGCGCTAGCCACGCAAACTTGTAACTTAGCGCGAACTGGCAGCGGGTCACAGGAAAAATATATACCGCCAAATTTAGAACAGCTAAGCCCCTGTGAGGGTTCGCTGAAACCATACTGTCCGGAATTGAAGTTGTGATCAGCTTCTTACCAGAGATCCTCTTTCAAATAAGCAACATAAAAGGCTCACAATCGTTGCTTTCCAAGTGGGCCATTGGCTAGGTTTTGCTCGCAAACTTTTACTTCTTTCAGAAGAGCAGGCCTACTCCAAGCCCCGACAGCCAGTTTCATCAACTACTTCCGACTTGCCCGACTTAGCCCGTAAGGCTGGGTTGTGTGCAGTCTGATTGATGCCTGGCATCGCCCGACACTGACTTTGGCCAGTCGACAGAAGCTACACCAGGGGGCTGACCCACGACTTGGGTGTATGCCAAATCGGCTTGCCGAGACTGAAGCCAGGGCAAGCCCTGCCTGTTTGCTAGCTCCCGTCAAGGCGGGCTATTTGAACCTTCCTGATTGTTCCGGCACAAAGCCAGACAAAGACAAGGAGTCAACCTATGTGGTCCAAAAACAAACACCTAGTTCCTGAAAGCCCGGAGACCGATGTCCTCCAGGTGGAGCCGAAGCAGCCATATGTTGCGGCTCTGCGCGAGCTTTCCCAGTATGTGCCGTCCGTCCAGGCCATGTTCGACCGCTCCGGACACGTGCGTACGATTACTACCGAAAACAGCCAGGGGCTTTTCGACCTGTCCTTCAACGGCGACCCCGTTGTCCAGGCTAGAAAATTCCTGGCACTGCCGCCCATTTCTCGGGCGCTCGGGCTGCGCTTCGTCGAGCTGTCGGCGCCCTCGATCGTCGAGCTGCCGATGCTTGGCTGGCGCGTCGAGTTCAGCCAGATTGTCATGTTGCGCGGCGACCGCACAAGCCACAGTGTGCGCGGAGGCTATGTCGACGTCTTCGTGAGCAAAGATGGCAAAGTCTTCCAGCTCAACTCGACACTCCGTTACGGGCGGCGACCGGCCAGCATCGCTCACATCATCTCCGAGCAAGAGGCCATTGACGCAGCCAAAGCCCGCCTCGAAGGAGAAACTTTCGAGAGCGAGCGCGCCGATCTCGTCTTCTCGGCTCACAACGACAAGATGGACCCCGTCTACGAGGTCGTCCTCACCACAGCCGCGCCGCGCA
>JAHFBI010000224.1:4796-8100 GCA_023250095.1 Candidatus Melainabacteria bacterium | reverse complement strand
TTCGTTGAGCGTACCGCCGGCGCCGGCAATCATGTCGAATTCCACTTTGTGCCCGGATCTGTCATAAAGAAAGCCGTCAGCCTTCTTTTCGAAACCGGATTCCCTCAGCAATGACCTGGCATATTCTAAGTTCTGGTCGAACGGCTTGAGACTGTGGTCGAAGAACAATGACGTCGGTGCCTCGGCAGTGTACTGCGGAAAGCCGATGCCCTTGAAATAATTTGCCACCATGCGCTGCCGGTTGAGAGCATGGTTGATTGCCTGCCTGAAATTGATATCGTTGAACCAGACGGATTTGACCGGGTCGACGAGCGGTTTGCCCCTGGAATCTTTGCCGCAGTTCATGTTCACCATCATGAAAATGGTTCCAGAATCCTGTCCGAGGTTAAAGAGCTGAAAATTACCCTCATCCTGCAGCTTGAGCAATTCGACTGCATCCCTGTTTCGCACGGGCGTGATGTCGATTTCGCCGCCCTTGAACTTGAGGAGATTGGTCACAACATCGGGCACGAATTGAAAGATCATCTTGTCCAGATAAGGCAACCTGTGCCCCTTCGTCGGGTCCACCATGTAAAAATTGTTCGTGCGCGTGAACTCCACGCGCTGCGAGGGAACAAAACGGGAGAGCACGAACGGCCCGCTTGTGACAAGTGTTTTCGGGTCGATATCCTGCGACCAGAATCGATCGAAGGCTTTTCTGCCGTCTTTGCCCGAGATGACAGGCTCGATCACATGTTTCGGGGCTATCGGTATTCCAAGCTGCCGGATGAAAGGCACGAACGGCTTGGCAGTAACGAATTTGTTCGTGAGCTCATCGACCACGGTCACAGTCGGGCATTTGCCGTCCACTGTGGTGACATCACGCAAGGATGAGTTGCCGTAAGCTTTAGCGATAAGCGTGTTCCAGGTAAAAGCCACGTCCTGTGCCGTGATCGGTTTGCCGTCCGACCACTTCAACCCCTTGCGCAGCCGGGTGATATAGCTGAGATGATCAGGAGCCACCTTAACTTCTGCCGCCAGGTCAGGAATGACATCGCCCGTATAAGGGTCCGTCGTCACCAGCCCGGAAAACATCAGGGATGCCAGTTGTGTCGAGACTGTATCGCTTGCTGCCCAGTAGTTGAATGTTTTTGGATCTGAGGCGATAAGCGAGCGCACGAGCTCTCCGCCATATTTGCCCTGAGGGAATCGCCCCTGGCGCATTTCGGCACCGTCGACCAGGACTGTTTTGTAATCGCCCGGATAAGCAGGACTAGCAATCTTCGATAGTGCCGTGCTGCCAGGCTCACTGAGCCCCTTTTGACCGCTCTCGATACTCTGGCGAGCGCAGCTGCTTGTCGCACCCATAACGACAAGAGCAAGAGAAGCAAAACAAAACAGTCGGCGGATGCCTTTGCTTTCTGTCAGAGCTGTCCACAGATGATTGCACCTGTGGCCTTCCTCCTGGCTCTTAATTCCGACTGCTGTGTCCGCCTCTTTGCTTTGCATATAAAAACCTGGCTTGATGTGAGGATTTGGCTTGATGGAAGAATCCGATTTGTGATTGAGCTCTCTTAGCGTGCCGCCACCAGCGAGGATCAAATTCTAGACTAGTATGCCTGCTTGGCAGGGCCGCAGAGGGCGTATATGCAACCGTTCCTAATATCGATTTAATGACTGCAGCAGCGCGACTTTATCTCATTAGACTATCTGCGGGACACATGGACGTGCAACTCGAGCGTTAATTGTCGGGAGTAGGAGCGGAGGCGCTGATGTCAGGAACAAAAAGAGTCTCGGCCACCCTTTTTGCCGCTGCGACTCTCGGGCTTGCGTTCCTGAGAGGGCAGGCTCTGGCCGGCGTTGCAATGAAGTTCGAGCCTCCATACACCGGTTCAACCACGCAAGCTATATTTCCTTCTCCGCCAAGACCTGGGGTAAAGCAGGAAGAGCCACAGGAAATTCGCTTAAAATTTCCGACCCTCTATCAAATTCCGACTCCTGCCGATACCAGGCCTTCCAGCCGAAAAACCGAGCCTGCCGAAGCAGGCTCAAAGGAAGAAGAAATCCTGTCAGCCCGCCCGGAAACTTTTGTTTTTTCCGCCAACAGTTGCCGCGGCATCACTGATGAGGGAAGACATTTTGCACTCTTTGCCTTGCGCGGCAGTCTCTTCTCACTGGAGGCTCCTCACAAATTGGAACTGGCTCGCGGGCGTCTTCTGGCGATAAATGACGATGGAACGCTGGAGGTGGCTTGCGCCGGTTGCACTGTGCAGCTGGCAAAGCGCTCGGCGGTGATTGTCGAGACGTCGAAATCCGGCATAAGCAGAATCTATGGTCTTGCTTGCCCTTCCCCCAGGCTTTCTGCTGCCCGGGTAATTCTTCTTGGAGATGGAAAGACTCAGGCAGGAATTGAGCCCGTCGAGCTGGCAGCCGGGCAGGAGCTGCTCGTAGCGCTCAACGGCAGCCGGGAAGAAGACTTCATCGCCGTCGACGGTATCGCCAGACGTCCGGCAACAACGCCTTCGGGGCAATCACTGCCGGACAACGCCATTCTTTCCGAATTCTCCCTGGCTCAACTTGCTGACTGGGATCGCTTGCTCTTTTGCAGCCGAAACTTCACAAGCTCATCACCAAAGCTGGCAGGCATGCTGAAAGGAAATTTCGAGGGCATCATTGCTGCCGCAGCCAGTCAGGATGAATTCCCGGTAATTGCCGCTCTGAAAGTCTCCGGATTGCGCCTGAAGCCTAAGCATGTGGTGAAAGATGAGAAAGCGGACAATACTTGCCCCGAGCTCTTCGGGCAGGAATCTCAGGCTGCCGCCGCCATAGCCAAGTATCTGTCGCAAACAAATAGTGCCGCCCAGCACAGCATTGCCTTGATGCCCGCCACTCCGGAAAAACGCCGGAGTAAGCCGTCTTCTGAGCCCGATTCTCCGGATATGGCACCGACTGCAGTGGCACAGCCTCAGGGCACCGTCGAGCCTGAGGCAAATAATCCCGGGACTCTGCCTGCAAACAGCGAAGCTGCCGCCAGGCAGCCGTTGCCTTACAAGGAGATAATCGCCAGCAAGGACCGCTTCGTAGCCGCCATGCCTGGAACTAGCGTAGAGCGCATCGGAGATTCCATCAACCTGGGCGAAGGGCTCTTGCTGGCAAAGAGCAAGAAGTTGCTGCGCATCATAGCCGGTGACAGAGAAATTCGTCTTTGCAAGGGCGCCGTCATTGCTGTTTGCCTGCACGGTGATACTCTGAAAGTGACGGACCTGAGCGATTTGAGAAAGGGATCGACGCAGGTGCGCACGTCAGGCAAGTCGTTTCCCCTCTG
>JAHFBI010000224.1:0-4786 GCA_023250095.1 Candidatus Melainabacteria bacterium | reverse complement strand
ATGTGCATCGCATCGGGCACAGGTTCCTGGTGGCACGGCAAGTGAGGGATGCCGGCTGGACAACCACCAGCGAAATATCGCTCAGGGATGCCGTAGTGAGCCATCCGCTTCTGCATTTCTTGCAGCTCAGCAAGCACGGACAACACGGTTACAAGATAGCCTCTGCCGTTACGAAGACGGCTGCTGCCATGGAGCTGCTCAGAGCAAATGTCGAGCATTTTGAGCGAGGCGTGCCGTCCGATGAAAGTCAGCCTGCTCAGAAGATGGCCGCGCGCTGCAACCATTGCATGAATTAGCCAGGCAGTTTGCGGCAGGCGGAATTCCTTTTCTCCTTGATGGTCAAAGATGTCTAATTTCAAGCGTGTAGTGTGTATTCTTGGAGTCGTCGGGTTTATGGTCGCTCTGGCCTCGTACCTCATGCAGCACGGAAGCTCGACTTTCATAAGGCGCTGGGAGGCAAAGAAGCTCTCTTTAGGCAGCACGGGCAAGGTTAAGGTTTCGCTCACGACGACACGCTTGCACGATCCTGGGCAAAGAAAAGTGGGACAGGACTATGATGATCTGCAATATGCCATAGTCATCGAGCCCCTAGAGAACAGCTTCAGCAAGGAATGTCTGGACTTTCTGGAAGCGCAGCGCCAAGGAAAGAAACATCCGGCCATATATCTGGTAGACGAAAAGCACCACCTGCTGGCTGTGGAGCCTGTGCCAATCGAGCTCGAGCCGGAGCGCAAAAACGGGGCGGTGGCAAGCTATAACGGCAGCGGCACGGCGTCTGTTTATCCGGACAAAGTGCGCACGGCAGACGACTGGGTGCTCGAATGGCAGAGCCAGGAGCCGGAAGAATAGCTTGCTTTAGCGAGAGCCGTTGCCGAATAGCTCGGGCGTAAAAGATTTCACCGATGGGATGGTTATGGCTCCGCCAAAGTTGGGCAATTCGGACTGGACAACCGTGCCACCCAGGTTTTGTGAGGTAACAGCTCGTCGCACAACGACGCCTACAACCTTGCCGCGCTGGCTGACTACTGGACCGCCGCTGTTTCCTTTTGTCACCGGGGCATCCACCTGCAAAAGATGTGGCGATACTCTGCTGATGCGCCCGGTGGAAAATGTAGGCGCATAGTAATTGGAGGAGTCTGCGTCAATTTGATCTGAGGCCACTGGATAGCCGATTACCTGAATCTCCTGCCCTTCGGAGGGGGTGACCGTATCAAACTCCATTTTCGGCAAGGCGGTATTGTTTACTGTCAGCACGGCAAGATCCGGATCTGTGTCCACTCTGGCTATTTTGTACAACTGCGCCTGCAGAGCGGTTTGCGTAACTGGACCGGGTGAGTGCAGGAAATAACCTGTTTCCGTCTCAACGCCGGCCAGGGTCAGATATTTCTGAAACTGAGCGCGGTTGGGGTCCGCTTTTACCGAAAGATTGTTTTCATAAGTGTCCCAGATGCCGTCGACAGTTGCTTGATAGACCGTGCGCTCGGCTATGTTCAAATCCTTCTTTTGAGAAAGATTGACGATATTGAGCAGATCTTTATACCGGCTTTCCGGATCGCCAAAACCCGCCGTTTGCTGGGCATTAAGACGCATGCCGGCGAAGAACATACGGCACTCCTTGAGGATGCCTTCGCCGCTGTCGACAACGTGGCGATTCGTCAGAAAATAAGTCTTGTCGGTCCGCACTGTCTTTACAGGGAAGGTCGTTCCAAAACCTACGACGCGAAAGCCCTTGTCCTCGACGGTGGTGCCGAAGACCGGATAATGGTACTTGGGGCACAGGTCAACAAGCTGGGCATAAAGCCCGCCTCTTATCCGAATCTTGATTCCGACGTTGAGCTCCAGGACCTGGTTTTTCAGCCGCTTGTCTAGCTGCTCCCATGTCTGCGCCGACACAACCGGAGCAGGAGCGCTCGCCATGCAGGACAGAACCGCACAAAAGCAGAAGGCAATGTTTGTGAATCGACGCCAAGCCGGCTGTGTAGGGGCAGAACTTTCCATTGAGCAATTTGTGCAGACGAAAATGTAGCTTCCGGAGGCGGGCTGTCCTGAATTATAACCACAGTCTGTTGACTTGGATTACCACAGAGCAGAACTTCAAAAAGATTTCTCCGAGCAAAATATGCTATCGCGCTGCTTTACGCTGGCTGGCACGTGACGGAATCTTTCAAAGTGATTTCGACCTCGAAGGAGCGCCTCCAGGGAAGCGTTACCTCGACTGGACCAGGCTCGAAGTCGAGAGCCTCCTTTATGCGTTCAAGATACGGTTGCATCATCTCTTCAAGGCGCTGCTGGCTGAGATCACCTGCCAGCTGTTTGCGCACCTGAGTCTGATAAGCCCAGTCGTCAGCCAGCCGGATAAAAAGGGCTTGTTTCAAGACTTCAGACATTTCTTGCCGGGCTGCTTGCGCCTTCTGGCTGTGCCGGGAGAACCAGGCAGCAACACCCAGCGCCACGGCAGATCCTGTGGTATTGCCGGTGGTGTTCCAGCCAGCATAGCCTGAGACTCGCGACAGGATGTCCTTGCGCTTTAGAAGCTGTTCGACAAGCAGCGGGTCTGCTCCGTTGGCATAGGCCACATCTGCGATGACCAGCGGCGTTTCCGTTTGAGCGGCCAGGTCGAGGGTGCAGGCAACGGCAGCTGACGTGTCGAGCTGCCGCAGGTCGGCATGTCCAGGCAGCAGGATGTGGTCTCCTTGCCGCTCGCCTGACGTGTGCACTATGACAGTAAAATCGGCCGAGGCGATAGCGTTTGCCCGAGCTACGTCGCTTTCGCCGTTGAGATGATGCTCGATATTGAGTCCGGCTGCCGCCAGCTGAGCATGAATGGTCTCAGCAATGGTCTGCCCTTCGTAGCGGCTGGGAAGACTTTGCCCTGTCGCTAGATTGAACTTAAGCAAGACGCACGGCTTTGCCTGGCTGGATGCGACAAGCCAGCGAGAAATAAGGGTCAGGAGAACTTCATCGGCTCCCGGATAAGACACCACGTTCCGGATGCCTTTGCTGCAGCACTCGTCGGTGAGCCTATGGCGCTCCAGAACGTTCAGCCCGAATTGCCCGGAGTCATCCTGGCTAAAAACGAGATAGTCTATATCTCCAGATTTGACGTAATCTATAAGTGCCCGGTTGACCTGGAAGTTGCGCTGGCGCCCCTCCAGGTAGTCCTGTCGCACGCCCTGGTCAATTCTTGCTTCCAGGCACTGAATCTCGCTTGCATGAGGGAGCTTGCCCATCTGCAATTTGTGGAGCATTTCGGACCAGGCGAAAAGCTCGCGCCCATATTTGGACCAGTAGGGCTTTTCTTCGACAGCATCGTAATTATCCGAAATGCGCATGATGCTGGACTGGGCGAAAACTGTCAGACGGCTGCCGCCGATGCGGCGCCAGCGGGGGATCGAGCAGGCACGCTCGAGGATTTCCGAGATACTGGCTTGGCTGCGCCGCGAAGCGATCAGCCCGCCATAAAGAAAACTGTCCAGGCAGGCAAGGACAGCTTCGCAAGGAGATGCTGTCAGGGTGTCAATCAACCAGTCACAAATGGACTTGCTCGATGTGGCTTCAGAAAGAGAGCCCATGAGGTGCCTGGGCGGCATCGCCGCCTCGACGCCGGCGACCTCAAGGACAAGCCGGGGAAAAAGATAAGTGACCGGACGGTTATCAAGCGGAACGAGGATGGCTTTCATCAGGGTCTACCGGAGTCAAGGGAAGCCGCACCCTGGATGGGCTGGATCTGGACTGCCGCATCGGGCACGATGCGTATGCCGCGCTTGTGTTCGGGTTGCGCCGAGACGATAACGCCGTTGACTTTGTCCTCGCCGGATGCACTTGCTGCTGACTTCTGGCTACCAGGGGCTGCAGGCGACTGGCTGCCGGACACCGTCAATGCCTGGCTGTCGGAAGGCACAGGTGTCGCCAGCTCCATGTCGGCGAAGTCCGGGCGGCTCCAGATAGCCGCCTCGAAATACCAGCATTGCCCGATGAGATCGCCCTGTATAGGCGTGTCTATGACAAGCGACAACACGCCGCTGTCCGGTATCTGCCCCAGGGAGACCAGCTTGCGGTCCGGACCGAGTCTGAGCTCATGACCATAAATTGGCCTGGCTCCGGCGTTGCGGTCAGCCATGGAGAGCGCTGCCCAGTAACCGGGGCGTCCTTTAATGATGAATTCGGCGGTCCGCCCAATCACCATGCGTCCAGGCAGATACAGGCGCGGCGACAGCAACCGACTGCTCAAAGAGCGCACGGCCGGTCCATTAGTCTGGCTGAGCTGGACTTTTGTGTCCCCCGCTTGTGTACTGCTATCCTGGGGCGCACCAAAAGGAGTGCCGAATGTTTTCAACAAATTGGGCGGACCGAAGACTTCATCGTCTGCCCTTGAAGGAGCGTTCAACCCCACAAAGAGGAGAAAGAGAATGAAGATGCTTGAAAGTATCCGGATCATCTTGGGGCGCCAGCGGAACTTCTTGATTGGTATGCTTAAAGATGGTCACATACTACCATCTCATCTTTCGGCGTGCACGTATTGTGAATCAGGAGCAAGAGCCACACAAGGATCATGTCCGTCCTGAAGCTGCCGGTTTTCGTGTCAGCAGTCTGCCTTCGGCTCAAGTCATAAGGACACGGCTGGTCGCCTGGCTGGAAGAGCAGATACCTCTGGGCGAAGCGTTTTTTGTGGCAATCTCTTTCCACGTACTGCTTTTCCCCATCATCTGGGTCGTCGGCTGGGCCTTGCCCTGGCCCAAACCCCCGGTCATTACGACTGTAATAGAGATCAATCTGGAGCATTGGC
>JAHFBI010000223.1 GCA_023250095.1 Candidatus Melainabacteria bacterium | reverse complement strand
CAAGGAGGCGCAGAAGCTGGCCGCAGCAAGGCACAGCCTCGACTGGAAAGCCATCTGCTGCGATGAGCTGATGTCTCAGCCGCCTCCCTTCCCGCCGGCTTTCAAAAGCGTAATTGACTCTTTGTACGGCATGCTGACCAACCATCTTCTCGGACAAACGATTTTTGAGAATCAGCCGGGACTCGACGAATTTGTTCATTCGGTCTCAGATAGAGCCGGCAGATAGGAGAATACATGGAGATACCGGGCAATAATCTGAAAGTGATGATCGTGGGCAGCGGTGGGCGCGAACATGCTCTGGCCTGGAAGCTTGCCCTCAGCCCTTTTGTAGAGAGAATCTATTGCGCCCCGGGCAATGGTGGCACATACGGTGCCAACAAAACGAGAAACATAGACATCACGGCCATGGATTTCGGCGGCATAACCAGATTCTGCCAGGAAGAGAAAATAGATCTTGTCGTCGTCGGTCCGGATAATCCGATCGCCGAAGGGCTTGTCGACGTCCTCCAGCTTTCGGGCGTTAGAGTATTCGGTCCAACACAGCAGGCGGCGCGTCTGGAGTCGAGCAAGGTATTTGCTAAAGAATTCATGGCGGCGCACCATCTGCCGACAGCTCGCTATGCCGTGTGCAACTCCTTGGCTCAGGGCATGGATCTGGTCGCTGAGCATCCCTGGGCGCGTGTCATTAAAGTGGACGGGTTGGCTCTGGGCAAAGGAGTCTTTGTTTGTGACTCGCAGGATGAGGCTCAGGAGGCTCTTCTGGCCATATTCAAAGAGAAACGCTTTGGGCAAGCCGGGCAGCAAGTGGTCATAGAAGAGCGACTAGCTGGGGAAGAGCTGTCCCTGCTCCTTTTCTGCGACGGCAAAACAATCGTGCCCATGCCTGCCTGCCAGGATCACAAAAGACGCTTCGACGGCGACCGCGGTCCGAACACTGGAGGCATGGGAGCTTATAGCCCGGTCGCCCTCTGGCAAGTCTGCCACGAAGAAATAGAAGAGCAAATCCTTTCTCCAGTGCGCAAAGCTTTGCAGACCGGACAGCTCAGCTACCAGGGTGTCCTCTATATCGGGCTGATGGTCGTCACGCGCCAGCTGGAAGAAAACGTCAGAGCCTATCAGCCTTATGTCCTGGAGTTCAACGCCCGCTTCGGCGATCCAGAGGCGCAAGCCCTTCTGCCGCTCATGCAAACTGATCTGCTGAGAGTTCTCTGGGCATGCACAGAAGGCAAACTGCATGAAGTGGAAATCAACTGGCTAGAGCAGGCAAGTTGCTGTGTCGTGGCAGTCGCCGACTGCTACCCGCAATCTTCCTCTTCCGGGCAGCCTATCGCGGTCGGCAACATGCCTGATGAAAAAACAGTAGTCTTCCATTCCGGCAGCCGCTTCGACGGAACAAAACTGGTAACTTCGGGCGGGCGTATACTCTCAGTCACGGCTATCGCGCCTGATATGGAAGCTGCTGTCGCAAAAGCTTATGCCGGGATGAAAGGAATCTCCTTTGCCGGCATGGACTATCGCCTTGATATCGCGAGGAGGGCTCTGACCGGGTGCCTATCTGCCTAGCCATACTTGTTTCAGGACGGGGATCCAACATGAAAGCCATCCTCCAGGCTATCGAGGAAGGGCGACTGGATGCCAGAGCCACTGTAGTATTTTCCAACAACCCGCAAGCCCCTGCGCTTGCCGCTGCCCTCGCCCTGGGCGTTCCTGTCGAATCTGTCGGTCACCGCGGGCTGAGCCGGGAGGATCACGAGACAAGGCTTCTTGAGACCCTTTCACGTTATCCAGTGGACTATGTGGTGCTGGCCGGATATATGAGGGTTCTCACCTCGAGCTTTCTCCAGCACTTCCACCACCAGGACGGCTATTTCCGGATTGTCAATATCCATCCATCGCTTCTGCCGGCTTTCCCGGGTGCCAACGCTTATGAAGAGGCTTTTGCTTATGGCGTCAGATTGTCCGGCATCACGATTCATCTGGTCGACGAGAAAGTAGATCACGGCCCGATTCTGGCTCAGGAAGCCTTCGCACGCCTGGAGGAGGATACTTTTGACGACTTCAAAGCAAGAGGGCTGTCAGTCGAGCACAGGCTGTACCCGCAAGTGCTTCAGAGCATCGCCTTGCAAGGGATAAGGCTTCTGCCATCCGATCAACCCAGCTTTTATCAGGAGACAAAGAGCAAATGAGCCGTTCGACCCAGCCTTCAGAAGCAAAACTGCAGGGATCTGCAGGGCGCAAGACCCAGGTGCTCAGCCTGGCCGTCGTGCCAAAAAACGGCTCTGAAAGAGAAGGGCTGTTCTTTACTTTTCCCCTTTACTGGATGGAAGCGGATCTGCCTCCTTTCAACTCCCTGGCCGATTTTGTCCAGGATTCGGAGATGGGCAATGCTTTGCAAGAAATTCTTGCCGACCCGCTTCTGGAAGAACTCTGGTGCACGACCCAAAGGGAAAAATCTGCCTGGGTTGCTGCCTGGAGGCAGGAAGGCTATGTCTGGTTCGCCGAGCGGCAGCATCTGCCCGGCGTCACCGATAATCTCGGGCGAACAGTGGAAGAGGCTCTGTCGCTCAAAGGCTTCAGCGCCAGAATTGCCTCAGGCACCGGCTTCCTTTTCAAAGAAGGCTATTTCCAGGAAGGCAGACAGCCGTCTTCCCTTGCCGAGCAGGGCAAATATGTCCTTTATCACCCGCTGACAGACAAATTCCTACCCCACGATCTCTCAGCCGATGAGGGCTGCTACCTGGACTTTCCCTCCGTCCACCTCGGGCAACCCGAGCCGCCTCAAACCATTGCTCTGGATCTAGATGATGACGGGCTTATAGCTCTCAGCCAGACACGCTTGCTTGCGCTCACCCTGGCGGAGATGAAAGCCATTGCCGGCCATTTCCAAAGCGAGACGACAAAAGCCTTGCGCCACTCGAGATCTCTGCCGGCGTGGCCCACCGACGTCGAATTGGAAATAATTGCCCAGACCTGGTCGGAGCATTGCAAGCACAAAATTTTCTCCGCTTGCATATCCCACAAAGACTTCTCCAACGGCAAGGAGGAGTTGACGGAGATCAAAAGTCTCTACAAGACATATATTCAGGCTCCGACTTTTGAACTCATGAACCGGAGGGGTGACCTCCTGTCTGTATTCGAGGACAACTCTGGAGTGGTACGCTGGAACAACGAGTGGGCAGTCTGCTTCAAAGTAGAGACCCACAACTCGCCCTCGGCCCTCGAGCCCTACGGTGGCGCCCTGACGGGAATTCTCGGTGTCAACCGCGATGTGCTCGGCACCGGGCTTGGTGCAAGGCCGATATTCAATACGGACGTCTTCTGTTTTGCTTATCCCTCGCCCGATCTCAGCGATCATCCCAAGCTCCTCCCGCCCAGAACGATCCTGAATGGAGTGCGCCGGGGAGTTGAGGATGGCGGCAACAAGAGCGGTATCCCCACTGTCAACGGAGCCATCTACTTCCATCCCGGCTACAGAGCCAAGCCCCTGGTGTTCTGCGGGACAGGCGGCTTGCTGCCGACCACCGTCCACAAAAAATCCGGCTTCAAGAAACACACGATGATTGGCGACACTATCGTCATGGTCGGCGGGCGCGTGGGCAAAGACGGCATTCACGGTGCCACATTCTCTTCGGAAGCTCTGCATGAGGGGTCACCGGTTTCAGCCGTTCAAATTGGTGATCCCTTCACGCAAAAGCGCGTTCTCGATTTCATCGTCGAGGCAAGGGACCGGGGATTGCTCACCGGTATCACGGACAATGGCGCAGGCGGGCTGTCATCTTCGGTGGGCGAGATGGCGCAAATAACCAACGGAGCAACCCTCGAGCTGGACAATATTCCTCTGAAATATCCCGGACTTGCCGACTATGAGATAGTCATCTCCGAATCGCAGGAGCGCATGACCATTTCCACGCGGAGCTTCGCCGAGTTGAAGCGGCTGGCTGAAAGATATAGCGTAGAGGCTACGGCCGTTGGCACATTCCACAGCAAAGGTTATTTCGAAGTCACAAGGCAAGGCAAGCCAGTAGCTCTCCTTGATCTCGCTTTCCTGCATAAGGGCGTGCCAACACTGGCTCTCGAGTCTCAGTGGTTGCCCCCCCAGACTGCTGATACTTCGCCGCCGCCACTTTCTTCACCGAATCTCAAAGACACGTTGCTCTCACTACTTGCCTGTCCGAACATATCGAGCCGGGAGGCTGTGATCAGGCAATACGATCATGAAGTCCAGGGAGCCAGCGTGATCAAGCCCTTGATGGGACCCCTGCAACAAGCGCCCTGCGATGCAGCTGTCTTCCGCCCTCTCTTTGAAGAAGATGCCGGGCTGGTAGTCTCCAACGGACTTTGCCCGGAGCTCAGCGCCTTTGACACTTATCTGATGGCCATCTGTGCCACTGACGAAGCCGTACGTAATGCCGTAGCCGTTGGCGCCGATCCCTCCACAATTACTTTGCTGGACAATTTCTGCTGGAGCGACCCTGTAGCCACGCCAGCCAATCCCGAAGGCAAATACAAGCTGGCACAGCTGGTCAGAGCCTGCCAGGGACTGGCTGCCGCCGTCAAAGCCTATGGCACGCCTTTGATTTCCGGCAAGGACAGCATGAAGAACGATTTCGCTGACGGCACACTGCGACTATCCATTCCGCCAACTTTGCTTGTCTCGGCTATGGGACGAATTGCCCAGTCCGACGCCGCCGTATCGATGGATTTCAAATCCTGCGGCGACCTGATTTATATCCTGGCCGCAGGCTCCCTCGGAGTGGCCGGCAGCCAGTGGTCCGTGATTCAGGGCTTCAGCTGCCCGATTTTGCCGGGGCTTGATCTGGAACACTCGGCCAAGCTTTATGTCCGGCTGCATGAAGTCATAGAGAGATCCTGGGTGAAGTCCTGCCATGACCTCTCTGAAGGGGGGCTGGCTGTTGCCCTGGCCGAATCAGTGATCGGCAGCGGGCTCGGAGCCGATATCTCCATGAGCTCCGTGCGCCTTGCAGCGGCAGCTTGTGCGCCTTCGACTGACAAATGCCAGAACGATATGCGCATGCGGGATGATTATGCCCTTTTCGGCGAAGGTCCCGCCCGCCTGTTAATCACTGTCCAGCCGGAGTTGAAACAGGAATGGGAAAGTCTCTGGTCTGGTTTCTCCCTGACTTTACTCGGGCAGGTAGTGCAGTCCGACACCCTGTCCTTCAAAGAAGACAACAAGAAAGTTCATTTTCAGGCATCGCTTGCCGAGCTGACAGCCGCCTGGAAAACGCCGCTCCCCTTTGATTAACCGGAACTGAGGAGACATGATAAAACCGAAGGCATTTGTTCTATACGGCGATGGTATCAACTGTGATGCTGAGACAGTCTGGGCGCTGAATCTGGCCGGATTTGTTCCTTCTAGAGTCCACACCTCGGAATTGCTCGAGACGCCGCGCAAGCTGCTGACAGCCCAGCTTCTGGCTTTGCCCGGCGGGTTTTCTTTCGGCGACGAAATAGCCAGCGGCAGGGTGCTGGCTATCAAACTGAAAGAGAAGCTCAAAGATGTTCTCTTTGATTACATCGAGCGCGGCAGCGTCGTGCTTGGAATCTGCAACGGCTTTCAAGTTCTGGTGCAACTCGGACTTTTGCCCAGCTCCAAAGCCAGTGCGCCAAGGCTCGTCACCCTCAGACACAACTCGTCGGCAAAGTTTATCAATCGCTGGGTCGAGCTAGAGACTTCGCCCTTCAATAATTCCTTTTTCTTTGAAGGACTGACGACCATTCACCTTCCCATCCGCCACGGTGAAGGCAGGCTCGCTCTTGCCGCCGATTCCTCGCCAGCGCAATGCGAGCTTGTGAAGAGGCGGGCCGTGCTCCGCTATGCTGAGGATGTGAACGGCAGTTTCGACAAGATTGCCGCTTTGACTAACGAAAAGGGCAACGTTCTCGGTCTGATGCCTCATCCGGAGGCGTTCGTGCGCTGGAGCCAGCATCCGGCCTGGACGCTGTCCAAATACCCCACGCGCAGCGAAAAGGCCGGCTTGAAAGTGACCGTCTCGCCCGCCTTCGGAGTCCCGCACGGGCTCTCTATTTTAATGAATGCCGCAAAAGCCATGAGATAGGACATCACCACAAGGAGTAGAAAATGCGCACCATTCTCGTCAGTGTCTCAGACAAAGCCGGTCTGGAAACATTTCTTCGACGCCTCGAGCGTTTCGACAGCTTGCGCCTGATTGCCACCGGCAACACGGCAAAATTCCTGACCGAGCATGGTTTCACCTGCCTGAAAGTCGAGGAGCTAACACAGTTTCCGGAAATTCTTGCCGGGCGAGTCAAGACTCTCCACCCGAAAGTGTTCGCCGGCATCCTCGCCCGCCCCTCCGAAGAAGATCGCAGTTGCCTGGCACAGATGGACATTCTTGAGATAGATTTCGTTGTCGTCAATCTTTATCCTTTCGAGAAGAAGCTCGAGCAAGGTCTGCCTGAATCCGAGATGGTGGAACAAATAGATATCGGCGGCGTGACGCTCCTGAGAGCTGCCGCCAAGAACTTCGCCCGCGTCACAATCGTTTCCGATCCCCGACAGTACGCAGAAGTTATCACCACACTCGACGCCAATGGCGGCAAAGTCACCGAGCAGCTGCGCCGGAAGCTGTCGGTCGCCGCATTCCAGAGAACCGCAGAATATGACCGCCATATCTCAACTTACCTGGAACAAGCCGCCCTTAAAAGCGATGACCAGGGTGGGCTCAAGGGAGAAATTGAAGGAGGAAGCCAGATGGCTTGCTCTCAGGTTATGAGTTTCCAGAAGCAGCAGGATCTTCGTTACGGCGAGAACCCACATTCCTCAGCAGCCTGGTATGGACCAGCCGAGCTGAATTTTGAGCTGGCAAGCCAGTTCCCGCCCTTCGAGCAATTGCAGGGCAAGGAGCTGTCCGCCAACAATCTTGTCGACGTGCATGCCCTGATCAACATCCTCAAAGACCTCTCAGGGACCGGAGCCTGCATAATCAAGCACAATAACCCCTCGGGAGTAGCCCAGGACAAGGACCTGAAGGCAGCCTTTGAAAAGGCCTATCAGTGCGATCCTGTTTCGGCCTTCGGGGGTATCTATGGCTTTACCGCCGCAGTCGACGAGGATCTTGCCAGAAGAATCACGGAAAACTTTATGGAGATTGTGGCCGCGCCTGGATTTACGCCTGAAGCCCTCAAAGAGTTCTCAAGAAAGAAAAACGTGCGTGTATTGTTGCTCAAGCCCTCCGTCCTTTCCCCTTCCTTCCACCAGAGCTTGCGCTTCAAGGATTTGCAAGAACTGGGCGTGATTGTCGAAAAGGACATGGAAGCACCGGTTAAAGCCGCGCAATTCAAATGCGTCACCAAAGCAGGGCTCCCTCCCGAATATATAGATGATGTGAGTTTCGCCTGGTCGGTGGTTCGCCATCTCACTTCCAACGCCATCTTCCTTGCCCGGCATGGGAAATCGCTAGGCTTCGGCATAGGACAGACCAACCGAGTCGGCAGTGTCAGGCTGGCCATCAATCAAGCAGGCGCTGAGGCAAAAGGAGCTGTCCTGGCCAGCGATGCCTTCTTTCCGGCAACGGACAATATCGAAGCGGCAGCCGCTGCTGGCATCAAAGTCATCGTCCAGCCCGGCGGCTCAGTCAAAGATCCAGATGTTATCGCCGCCTGCGACAAAGCCGGCATCGTTATGCTCTTCACCGGGCAGCGTTGTTTCAAACACTGAGTCGAATATGGCGATAAAGAGCGGCAAGCGAGGTGGCAGGTTTGCTCTTTTGAGCGGACTGACAGGCTGCCTCCTGCCAGCTCTGGTGTTCGCCTCGCCCTCTGACTTTGCCGACACTGCCTTGCGCCTGTGCAAGGCAGGCAAGTTGAAGGATTCCCTTCCCTACTATGCCCGGGCTATCGCGCAAAGCCCGGGACAGTCCGACCTCTATTACAATCGCGCTCTGGTTTACCAGCAACTGTCCATGTTTGACGCGGCCCTTTCCGATTGGGGGACAGCTATTGCCTTAAAGCCCAGAAGCAGTACTTCTTATTACAACCGAGGCCTTCTCTTCGGTCAGATGAAACGGCACAGGCAAGCCATCGCCGATTATGACCGGCCTCTAAAGCTGGACAACC
>JAHFBI010000222.1 GCA_023250095.1 Candidatus Melainabacteria bacterium | reverse complement strand
TGTCCCTGTCTGCTGGTGAAACTCTGAGATGCCCGCCTCGATCACAGAGACACAAGGCAACAGATCAGGCGACCGGGGGCGCCGCGTCCCGCGCTCGCCGCTCTGGCGCCTGCGAGTATGGCAACTAACCATCTTCCTCGGTTTGATGGCCATCTTTGCCCGCCTTTATTACCTGCAAATACTCAAAGGACCTGAACTGACGCGGCGCGCCACTGTTCAACGCCAGCAGAGCAATCTCCTCATTCACCGCGGTGCTATCACGGACCGGCACGGGTTGCCCCTGGCCATCGATACCACTCGCTACGATATATATGTTCATCCAGGTTTGCTCAAAGTTTCCGGGGAGGAGGCGGTCGAGACATTCGCCCGCATCTGCCACCTGGACCCGGTCAAGTTGGATAAACTCTTCCGCAACGGTTACCCTGTGATAACGGTAGCCAAGCATCTGGGCAGAGAAGAAGTCGATGAATTGCAGGCTCTGAACTGGGCGGGCATAGACATCGTGCCGCGCTCTTTCAGGCATTATCCGGAAGGCAAGCTGGCTTCGCACATTCTAGGCTACGTCAACTTCGACACGCGCGGACAAGGCGGCGTCGAGCAGTCGGAAGAAACACTCCTGGAGAATATCGGCGATATATCGCGCCCGCAACTTGACGGTCACGGGCACCCGATCCTGGTTCCAAATGCCGCGCCGGTGCTGGACATAACACCGCCGATGGGCCGACATGTCGAGCTGACCATCGACAACTACCTGCAGCATCTGGCCGAGAAAGAGCTGAGCGCCATGTGCCGGCACGCCAATGCCATGCGCGGCACGGCAATCCTCCTAGATCCGACAAGCGGGGAGATTCTCGCCTGGGCTAATAGCCCCAGTTACGACCCTAACGACTATTCAAAATATCCTTATGAAGTAACGAAGAACTGGGCGATGGTGGACGTCTACCAGCCAGGCTCGACTTTCAAGGTACTCACAGTTTCCTCGGCGCTGGATCTAGGCGTCATCCACCCCAACTCAACTTTCTACGACAGCGGCTCTCTGAAAGTCGGCAACCGGGTGCTTCACAACCACGAGCCGGGAGGGCACGGCTCAATCGACCTGCTCCATCTATTCATTCACAGCAGCAACGTAGCCTCCGCCCAGATCGGACTGATGATGAGCCCGCAACAATTCCACGACAAGCTCAGTGAGTTCGGGCTGGGACAGCCAACTGGCATCGAGCTTTCCGGCGAGTCAGCCGGTCTTCTCCTTGCAACCAGGAAATGGACGCCGATTGACCAGGCCACCACGGGCTTCGGGCAAGGAGCCATGGCCATGACGCCACTACAGCTAGTGGCAGCAGTAGGAGCCGTGGCCAACGGCGGCATCTGGGTGCAGCCCCATCTTATAAGGCGTATTTACGACCCGCGCACTGCTGTCACGGAGAAGTGGACGGAAGCAAAGAAGCGCGCAGTCATCGGACCTGAAACAGCACGGCTGGTATGCTCGCTTCTAGCGCAGAATGTAGCTCTGGGTACGCAGCTGGCCGGCAAAGTACCCGGCTATCGCGTCGCAGGCAAGACCGGGACTGCCCAAAAGACAGCTGTCGGCGGGCGGGGCTACATCGCCGGAGCGACCATCGCCTCTTTCATCGGGTTCCTCCCTGCTGACAATCCACAGTTGCTCTGCCTGGTCGTCATCGACAGCCCGCAAACCGACGGGCGCTGGGGCAACACCATTGCCGGTCCGGTCTTCAACGCCATCTGCGTGGAGGCAGCGCGCTATCTAGGCATTCCCCCCACCGAACGCATTGAATTGAACAATAAGAAAGCCGGCGCCAGCGAAAGCCAGTTCATCACTCCCTCGGTAAAATATGCCGATGAAGCGCCTGAAAAGGACATCAAGAGTGACTGAGGATAAGCCGCAAAAGCAAGCGAGCCTGGGCAGAACATTCGGGCTTGTGGCTGTGCTCACTGTATTGTCCAAAATCGCAGGACTGGCCAGAGATATCGTTGTCGCTCAGGCTTATGGAACTGGCGTGATTGCCGATGCCTACAACTACGCCTATATGCTCACTGGCAATGTGCTCATCCTCTTTGGCGGGCTGGGCGGGCCATTCCACTCTTCTACCGTCGCCATCCTGACGCCACGCAAAGACGACCGCAACAGCGGCTTGCTGATGTGCCAGGTTGTCGCGATCACCTTCCTCGCCCTGCTTGTCGTGACTGCCCTCGTCTTTCTTCTTGCACCGCAAGCGGTAGCGCTCATGCAGCACTCGTACAAGGGCGGCGACACAGCACGTTTTGCCGAGCAGACACTGCTCCAGCTCAAGATCATGCTGCCTCTCATAGTCATTGCCGGACTTGTCGGCATAACTTATGGCGTCCTCAACGTGTACAACGAGGTTTTCTGGCCTTCCCTCTCGCCGGCTATCGCCAGCCTGGCAATCATCGTCGCCCTGGAATTCTTTCCAGATCTCTCGTCTGGGATTCCGCTTGCCGCAGGAACCCTGGCTGGCGCTGCCGGGCAGTTTCTAGCCCAGTTGCCCGGACTTTTCAAACTCAAGCTCAATTGGGCTTTGCCCCTCAAACCGCAGTCCGGTCTGTCCGACTACAGCGCCATGATCTGGCCTGCAATTTTCTCCACATCCGTTGGGCAGCTGACTGTCTATGTCGACGGCGCTTTCGCTCTGGTTCTGGGAACCGGCGGTTGGACGGCGATAGTCAACTCCAACCGGCTTATCCAGTTGCCTCTGGGGGTACTGCTGACGGCCATGCTGGTACCCATGCTACCCCGTTTCACCCAACTGGCAGCGGACAATAGACCTGAAGATCTCAAAGAAGAGTTGCGAAGATCCCTGAGGTTTCTCTGGTTTCTCTGCCTCCCATTGAGCGCCGTTTTGCTCACGATCCCAGGTCCCATCGTCAGAGTACTTTTTCAGAGAGGCAGTTTTGACGCTCAATCTACGGCACTGGTTACTACAGCTCTTTTGTTCATAGTTCCGTCCATCTTCTTTTATGTCGCCCGCGACTTGATGACACGCGTTTTCTATGCCCTACAGGACTCGAAAACTCCCTATCATGTCGCCCTTATGGCCATTTTCGTCAAATTCTTGCTCGACTATCTCTTTGTTTTAGTTCTGAAACTTGGTGTGGCCGGCATCTCGCTTGCCACCACTTTGATCACCGTCTTCAATTTGACCTTGCTTGCGATCTTCCTGCGCAAGAAGATCGGCAATCTCGGCACAATGAGCCTCCTGGGTCCGCTTGCGATCATGTTCCTGTCTTCCTGTCTGTGCGCAGCCGTCACACTGGGCACCCACCATCTCATTGCCGGAAGTCTGCCCGGCTCCGGGCTGGTGCGACAGCTTGTGGCAGTCGGCACGGCTTCGGTTGCAGGGCTCCTTGCCTATGCTGCCTGCTGTCTCACCTTCAGCTTGCAGGAACCTCTAATGCTGGCGCGCCGCTTTCCCATCACCAGACGCTTCTTCGCAAACAACGATTCGCTGAAATAAGATCCAGATTATCGGGCAATCGGACAGGCTTTCTTGCGGGAATATTCGTCTTTTAAGGAGCCGGGCACTGCGCCGCAGTGCTATGCGGCTTTCAATGCCTTATGGTGCCGGCGACTCTCATTGAAGCCTGCACTTGCCGCGTGTCAGGACTATGCATAACCAAGGAAATCTTGTCGTCCTCACTTCCTTGCAGCCCCTTCGGCTTGTGCCCGTTTATATAGATCTGCCACACTTCCACATTCAACTGGCGCCGAGGCAAGGTCTTGGACCAGCCGACAACGAGCCCGTCGGCTGTGTAGACATAGGGCATCCACTTGCGCCTGGCAAGCCAGTCCAGAGCCTCCTGCTCCGACTGGAAATGCTGCTGCCCTTCTTCGAGCACACCGCGGCTGATACCATTATGAGCGCGCCAGTGATCGCCAGGTCCGGGATAATACAGGCCCAGACTGCCGTACCAGCGCTCATCCCGCGGCCACATCTCCACCGAGCGAGTCGCCCCTTCGAAGGTGTATGAACGTTTAAGCCCGGTCCCGCAGGTGATAGCAATTGGACCGTCGACAGTCACGGCAGTAATCTTCATACCTGGAATCATTACAATCTCGCTGCCCCCTTCTGCCCTGCGCCCCTGCAAGGAGGAAGTACCGCCGAACAAGGAGTCCAGAAGCTGAAATGGCGCAAGCAAGACATCTCCCAGATCGGATGCCTGGCAGGGGCTGGCAAAGCCGATTGTTTGTGCCAGGGCAAAAGCCGCCAGATATCCAGTCAACTTTACGCGTCTTCTTTCCCAAAAGCCGTCCATATATGTAAACCCGCTATCGAATAAATCCGCCTGAATTTATTTTCCAGCACAAATAAATCAAGGTGGTACCGCTCGATCAGTTGACAAACTGATCGACCTAATCCTCCTGGCACTGGCGGATTTGCAATCGGAAATAATGTCTTTACACCCTGAACTTATTTTCTCGGGAGGCGTTAATACCCGAGAGTAAACTGAGGCAAGCTATGGAAATCGGTCGACGCGAATTCATGATGAGATCCCTTGCTTGCGCGCTGGGGATAAACGTTTTCCCCGGACAATATCTGTCATCTCTTGCCAGAAGGACCCGCTCGGAAACACCTGGGCTGCCATACTTTGTCGTGGAAGGAAACAATCTTGTAAATATAGCCGGAGGCAACCTCCACTTCGGAACATCAATCTATCCCTTTCGCAAAGGGCAAGATCCCTCATGGCTCCTCGACGAATGTCGATCTCTGGGGCTGACGGAAATTAGATTTTCCTATCCGCGGGAGCATTTCGACCACTCAGGCATGAGCACCCAGTTTGATCCCGGGCACTACCAGAATCCCTATCGTGACCTGACAAGGATGCTTGCTGAATCCCCGTTCGATGTCATATTGACAATCCAGGGTCACGCAGCAGACAGTCGCGGACACCCGCTTGACTGGCCGCGCAATCCGGATGGCAGCATCGACGGCAAAACGGCGGCACCGTCCTTTGCCAACTGGACACGCTGGCTGGTCAATCACACGAAAGACTACGTTGACACATACGAACTCTGGAATGAAGCTTTCGGTCACATCGACGATCAGGCAGCACGCAAGAGCTTCGGTCCGGGAGGCTCGAAAGAGAATGCCGACAATTACGCCAATATGATGTTACCTGCCCTCGAGCAGGTCAAACGCTGGGCACCCGGAGCAAAGGTGGCCATAGAAGGCAATTACTGGAATACGCAACGAAGTGCCGGCAGCTCTTATGCATTTCAGCAACTTCTCAGCATGTCCGACTACGTTATCCGACACCCTTACGGTTACATCCCCCGCATGTACGAGCCAATCGGACCTGACGGTAAGCCGGGATTCCTCATAGAGGCCATGGAAGTTTACCGGCAGTACAACAGAAACGTCCGCTGGTGGTACAGCGAATACGGCGTATCGGCAAAGGATGTGGGACTGCAAGAAGATCAGATGCCGGAAGAGGTGCAGGCGAAAGCCGTTTTGCGAAGCACACTTCTTCACCTGCGTCATCGAATAGATCATCTGGATATCTTTGCGCTCTATTATCCCAGCTCAAAATGCTTCCCGCTCTGCGCCAGCGATCGCTCCAGGCGGCTTGCCTGGCTTGCCTATCAAAGACTGATTGCATCCTGCCAACCGAAGCAACGAAGCATCACATCGCGCCTTGTGCGCTCAACGTCGATTCCCAGCCAGCTGAGAGATCTTGCCATTGCCAGCGGCAACGGCTTCACTTACTGCCTCTGGCAGGAGACGGACGTGCACTCGTTCAAGGAGCGCACCCCGCCGGTACAAGCGCAAGTTACGCTGTCCGATGCGACAGGCCGTCCTTTGAAAGTAGCCGGGATTGTCGATCCGATCACCGGGCTCAGCCCCACAAACGTAGAAGTCTGCCACTCCGTCCGAGATCTAACAATTACGCTTCCAGTAGCTGACTATCCTCTGCTATGCAAAATTAACGTCTCCTGAAGCTCCAGTCCACCTTTTGTCCGGCATTGCACACTACGACTTCTTCTCAGGCCAGTTCGGAAAGCACAGTGCTTCGTGAGAGAGACGGGAAAATGACGCTTACGATAGTGCCGTCACCTTCCCGACTGGAGCAACTTATGCGTCCGTTATGCGCCTCGGCAATTTTGCGGCAAAGATAAAGCCCGACGCCGAGGCTGGCAGGATACTTCGTCACCTCCTGGTCCGACTGCCAGTACCTTTCGAAGAGACGGCGCAGATCATCCGGCGCAATGCCTTTGCCGGAGTCCTGCACTTTGATCAGAACCTGGTCGGCAATATTACGTGCTGAGACCTCGACGACACAGCCTGCCCCGGAAAACTTGACGGCATTGTCCAGCAGATTCATCATCAGGCGGGCAATAGCCGCATAGTCGCCATTTATCCCGTGCAAACCATCGTCAACCTGGCACTTGATGAGCAATTTCTGACTGCGATTGTCCTGTTTGAGCTGATCGACAGTGGCTTTGACAAGAGCCCGGATATCGACAGGCTCGAAATGAAATGGTTGCGCCTCCGACTCGCAGCGATAAATCTCGAGCAGATTTTGCACCATCTTGAGTACTTCCTGATTGCTGTCCTTGAGCATGGAAAGAATGTGTTTGTGCTGCTCGACGAGTTCTCCCAGAGAACCAGTCAAAATAAGAGACAGTGCACGATCGGCCCCGACCAGAGGCACTTTCAGATCGTGAGCCAGAGTGGCGACAAATTCTTCACGTTGCTTGACCTGCAGAACATGCGCTGTAACGTCGCAGACAAGCAGCACAGCTCCGCGCCGGCTATTGTCGTCGCTCATTACCGGCCAGAGCGTGAGATCCCAGAATGCTTCCTGGGGATGCCCGTTGCGCACAAGCTCGACACAGAAGGACTGCCGGCTGCAGGGCTGTCCCTTCCTGATGCCGCTGACGATGAAGTCTTCGAGCTGTGTTGGTATGACTTCGCAGATATAGTCGCCAACGACAGCCATGCGCGTCTGCTCGAGATACTTGCTCAAGGCATCGTTCATTTCGGTGATGACGAAATTCTCGTCGATCTTGGCTATGCCGATAGGGGCGTGTCTGAGTATTTCGTGCGTCACGCGCTGTTCCATCTCGAGCGCACGCCGGGCAGCTTCCTCTGTTTTCTTGCGCTCAATCGAATAACGAATGGATCGACCGATAAGAGCCCCGCCCACCTGCCCCTTTATCAAAAAATCCTGGGCCCCGGCCTTGACTGTAGCCACTGCCAGTTCATCATCGTCCGAGCCGGTCAGAACAATCAAAGGCACCTGCGGGACCCTCTCGCGCAACTTGGCGCACAGCTCCAGCCCGCAGGCATCCGGCAAAGAAAGATCCAGCAAAACAACGTCAAACACCGACTCCGACAGGATCTTCAGTCCCTCTTTGAGAGTGCCGGCGCACACAACGACATAGTTTTCCAGAGAGCTGTGGCTGAGAGCTTCTTCGAACAAGTCGGCGTCAGCCGGATTGTCTTCGATAAGCAGAATTCTTATCAGGATTGACATAATGAGAGTCTCCGGGATACCTGTACCCTGCAGCAGAGCAATTCGAAAGAAGTCGGGCTCCCAAAAATGGTCAAGCTCAACCTGGCAGTTTGCCTTGTAGACAGACCGCCTCTAGTAATGCTGCTAATTGCATACTGTTATAGTCGCTAATCTGCAATCTGCAAATCACTCAAAGGTGTGATCTCCAGTGCTCAGACCCGGACGACAACTGAAAAATTTGGAACGGCTCAATGTCCATTAAAAAGTCGGCTCATCCTGCCGCCCAAGCCGCAGTTAGTTGAAGGGACGCGCCTCGCTCTCGAGCATCCAGTCGCGCGTCGGAAATCGATAAACATTCTCGGCACGGCGTCCCGTGCTGCGGCGCTCGAACGGCGCGACAGAAGCTCGCCTGCCACGCGCCTGTGTCTGCCCGGACTGCATCGTCCAGCTCCAAACAGCCCAACAAACACTGGAGAGAGCAAATCCCAGAAGAATGAACTGCCAGCTCAGGCAAGCCAACATAAGACAAATGGTCAAGATGCCGACACCGGCACCAATTGTGCGGAACTGGCAGAGCATAGTATCGCCCCTGACAATGACTGGAATTTAATTGCCGAACAGTGCATATACAATACACCGCATTTACATATTGCGGCCTC
>JAHFBI010000221.1 GCA_023250095.1 Candidatus Melainabacteria bacterium | reverse complement strand
GTCGGCAGACAAGGAGGACTCCTGTAGCAGCTAAATTTAAGCTTATGAATGAAGATTTAATCTTCTTTCTTCGTGGTATTATATTGTCAAGAATTAGTTGGGCAGATAGTCTCTATCATAGACATAGAGTCAACGAAAAAAGTACATCAAAAACCCCAACCGATTTAGATAGAGAAGTTCCGAAGTAAGTCTGGAGGTCATTGTATGAGAGTGAAAAACGTCCTATCGGCAGCTGTATTAGCCGGAGCATTTGGAATCACCGTAACGGCCGCCTTAGCCGGCCCGTTAATGTTCGGCCCCGCCAGCGCACCGATAACCCCGAAAGTATTTACCGTCCCCATATCGAGCGTCACAGTTCAAACCCAGATGCTTAACACATATCGCTCCGTCCGGGCCTTCTGGCTCTCAAGAGCGATCGTCAGGTAGCTGGTCTTAACTGCCAGGCTCTAATCGTTTGCTTCGGACTTCTAGGGAAGCCACCTGTTTTATGGTGGCTTTCTTTTTTGTAGCCGCTCCGTCGCCTTCGGTACCCTCGGCTCCTCCGCTGTTAACCCGCTCGGGGCGACCGGCTCTTCGCCGCTCTTCCTCGCTGGCTGAGTTCGGTTCCTCTAGCCGCTCCGTCGCCTTCGTCGCTGGGCTCCTCCGCTGTTAACCCGCTCGGGGCGACCGGCTCTTCGCCGCTCTTCCTCGCTGGCTGGTTATGGTTCCTCTGGCCGCTCCGTCGCCGGCAGGAAGGGGTTATTTGCCTATGCGGACGACGATCTCATCGGGACCGGCGAGATTAAGGCGTTCGCGTGCCAGCCGCTCGATGCCGCTGGAGGAACGATAGTTGGTCAAGCCTTCGCGCAGTTCTTTGTTGACTTGCTGGGACTGTACTTGTCCCTGTTTGAGAGCCACGGACTGCTTGTGCAGAAATAGCTGGCGCTCTATGCTGCCCGTTATCGACCGCCCGGCGTGATAGATAGCCAGCATCGTTATGAACATGATGAGCACTTCGCGCAGCGCCCTGGATTTAGTCACCAGCGCAGCCTCCTGACAAGGACCCGGTCCGCTCTTGCCAACGGGCATATTACCCTTTCTAGGTCCAAATTGTCCAGTTTGTGAGCGGCACCTGAAACGATTCTCCTGCAGTCATTTGGAGCGCTTCTTCAGGACCAGAAAGAGAAGGAAGCCGGCAGCAAACAATTCGATAAGCCGAGCAACATTCTGGGAGGGCGGAGTTGCAGGAGCTGTCAGGTCGTCGGCTGTCTCGCCTATCTTGCTGTTCTTCATGTAGGCGTTCACAGCAACAGCTTTATCCACCTTGCCGGAAAGAGATTGGAGCGCCTCCACTGTTTTCAAGCTGCCCGGCCAGAGAGCCAGAGAAGTTCTGAGCTTGACGAAAGCCTCCTCTGTTACCCCCGACTTAAGCAGTTTCTGCGCATCATCGAAAAGATTGGAGGCGGTGCCGCGGCAGGCAACGAGCGATGAAAGCCACCAGCAGCTCGCCTCGGCCGTCCGCCCCTGCCTCCAGAGCATACAGCCCAGACCACGTGTGGCCGCCGGAGTATCCGGCTCAAGGGCAAGAAAGCGCCGGAGCAATTCTTCGGCAGCTCCAAGTTGATTGAGCTGCATGTGGCAGAGGGCGCCAAGATAGAGCACGCTATGATGTGCCTCCACAAAGGACTTGTCGGCGCATAGAGGGCCGATAAGTTTGAGCACTTCTTCAGGGGAAGCTATTTTCGCCAGAAGAGCATCTCCAAGCCGGCCATCGGCAAGGACCGCTGCAAACTTTGGCGCTGCGATCATGAGAGCACTGTAGAAGCGGGCAAGCTGATTGGCTCCGTCCAGGCTCAACACCTCATTTACATCCTGGCGACTTGCCGCCATATCGCCGTCATCCAGCTCAGCCTTGGCCCGGCTCAAGAGTGTATCTGGATCATGGGCTTCAAGGTCAAGCGCGCGCGCCCAGTCAGTTTGAGCTTGTTTTTTATCATGCAACTGCCAGTGAGCAAGCCCGGCAATCCGCCAGGCCTCAGCCCCCGGCTCAGTAGCGACAGACCACTCAGCCCACTCAAGAGCACGTCTGGGGCGGCGGAACTTTAGCTCTCGCCCCGCCACATCGGCCATCACCTTTGCTCTGTCAGCTGGCAGCAAATGCTCGAACGACACCACATCAGCCAGATGCGACGGCTCTGCTTCAAACAGCTGCCGGTTCTCATCGATGAAGGCTTGCGTCTCGTATGTCTTGCACACCGTGTATTCGAAATAATTGCGATCGTCAGTATTGATAGGAACGTCCCTGCAGATCCTGGCAATCGAGTCAGTCGTAGACTGGATACAGGCAAGAACAGCCTCGGGGCAATTCAATCCGAACCTTCCCATCTCGGCTGCTATCTTGCGATTGCTGAAAGCCTTTTTGAGAGCTGCGTAGTCAATCAGCACAGGACCGTCACTGGCGGCGATGATCAAATCCGGCGTGTCGGCCGAAGCAAACACCTCAGCATGCTTGAAGACCGATTTGAGGCTCGAAAGAATACCCTTGATGTTGGACGGCGCAACCTCCGTCGTTTGCAACCACATTGAGAGAATCCCGCCTTCATTGAGTCGTCCATGGCATATTTTGAAAAACTCCTGCGAGAACAGGTTGCAGACACCGGCTTGCCACGGGTTGGATGGCTCGGAAACGATGACATCGAACGTGCGATCACTTGCCAGCAAGTAGTTGCGCCCGTCGTTGTATTCCAGAGTAAGCCGGGGATCCAGCTCGGGCTTGTTGTTAACATGCTCGAAAAACTTTGCAGCCTCAATGACCTTCGGCTCAAGCTCGATGCCGATTATGCTCTTGACCGGAAATTGCTCGGCGGCGCCGGCCGTGACGCCCGTTCCCCAGCCGATGATGCAGACATCGCGCGCATCCGGTTTGATGAGCAGGGGCAGCGCCGACAACAAAGTCTGCGTGGCCATGTCGTCTTGATCGCCGCCGTCAATATTGCCGTTGGTCAGAAGCACCTGGTGCGGCGGGTCTCCGAGATGCAGCACACCGACATTGGAAGATACCCCATCGGCGAAATAGACCAACCTCACATCCCCCAGAACGCGGCGCCTTGTCTTCTCCTGAAAGAGAGCTGCGGCAATCGCCAGCTGATTGGCATGAGAACGGCGCAAAGGCTGGGACAGAAGCAGCAGGCCGCGGTCCCAGAAAGCCGGGCAGGCGACGCCGCCGAACCCCACCAGCACAGTCACGCATGCGCAGCCAATCTTGATGGGCGCTTTGACTGTCTTTGTCAGACAGAGCATGAGAGCACCCAGCACCAGATTCGATACTGCAGCCAGCAAGAGAGCCTTCTCGACACCCAGCCAGGGCATGAGCACAAAGCCTGCCACAAAAGCCCCGACTATGGCGCCAAAAGTGTTGGCGCTGTAAACAACGCCTACTGAGCGACCAATGCCGGCGAGGTCGGAAACGCAAGCTTTGACCACCGCCGGAAACGTAGCTCCAAGCCCAAGAGTCAACGGCACAAAGGTAGAGGCTGAAAGCAAAAACTTGACGGCGATTGCCGCTTCGGCATTCTTAGCCAGGACCGCGCCAATAGCCAGATTCCAGATCGGCAGGTAGTTGTAGAAATACATGGCCAAGACCGCCAGGATAGCTACCAGCACCTCCAGTGCCGCAAAGACAAGCAGCGGCTCCTTCTGGCGATCTATCACACGCGCGCACCACAAACTGCCCAGAAAGATGCCGATTAAGAAAGTGGTGAGCATGCAAGTAAAGGCGTAGGTGCTTGAGCCTATGACGAGGAGCAAAGCCCTGGTCCAGCCCACCTCATAGATCATAGAAACAGCACCTGATGCCGCGAAAGCCGCAATCACAAGAGCTGCAGTACCTTTGACTGCTTGCCCGCGGATAGCAGCCGTCCGATTCTCCCGTCCCGAGCCGGCTTGCCCGGCATCGCCTTGAGCACCGGAGGCCATCTCCTTTCCTGCACTCTCCAGAGATCCGCCGTCCGGCAGTCTGCTTTGAGAACTGGCACCTTCCTGGAGACCGGCAGAAACTGTGGGCTCCATGCGTTTGTCCATGGCGACAACCGAGGCAAAGAGCAAGAGGTTTATGACCGCAGCTGTGGCCGTGGTAGCCTGAAGCCCGAGGGCAGGCAAGAACAAGAAACCGGCCAGGGCTGCTCCGCAAACGGCACCAAGCGTGTTGACGGCATAGAGGCTGCCGACGCGGAATCCTATCGTGTCCGGATTATTGGACACAAAGCGCGAGAGTAGAGGCAACGTGCCACCCATGCAAGCCGTGGGCGGAATCAACACAACTGCGGCAACCACAAAACGCAAGAGCCCGAACGTCAACCCGGAAACATGAAAGTTCTGCCAGATCAGCCGATAAACCGGCAGGAATGCATCAAGAAGACAAGGCACCAGAAACGCCCATACACCGATGATCCCTTCGAGGCAACCATATATAAGCAACGGCCGTCCGACTCTGTCGGCAACGCGGCCTCCTGCATAGCTGCCCAGAGCGAGCCCGCCCATGAATACGGACAGAACTGAGGCGGTGGCAAATGTAGTCGAACCGAAGACAAACACAAGCAGCCGGCTCCACACCACCTGGTAAATCAGGCTGGAGAAACCCGAGGCGAAAAACAGCAAGACCGCCAGAGCAAAGCCTGACATTAACCTCGGCGTCACTGAGCGGTTCGGCATTTCCGAGCGCCTACGCTTTCGCTTCCGCTCTCACCGGCACCTTGTACTTCTGATTGAGTTCGTGAATTATCTCGTTGACCTGATTCTCAAAAGCTTTCACTCTCGCGTCCACGGTGGCCGCACACGGACCTTCAAAGTAAAGTCTCAAGAGAGGCTCCGTCCCGCTGGAGCGCACCAGTATCCAGTTGTCGTCATCGATGTAGAATTTCAGCCCGTCCGAGCGCCCGACTTTCGCTACCTGCTCGCAGCCAATGGTCTCAAAAGGAGCAGCCAGCATCCTCTCCAGCAGTCCCCGGTGGGTCAGTGGATTGAGCAACAAGTCGGCCCTGCGATAAACAAATTGCACTCCCGCTTCCGCCTCAAGATCAGCCCAGATTTGCGAAAGCGGTTTCTTCTCGAAAGCCAGCATCTCAACTAGAAGAACATTCGCCAGAATGCCGTCCTTTTCCGGAATATGCCCCTTAACCGACACTCCGCCAGATTCTTCACCGCCTATCAGCACGTCCTTTTGCCGCATCACCTCCCCGACATACTTGAAGCCTACCGGCGTTTCATATGTCTCAAGCCCATAGGCTCGCGCCAGATGATCCAGCAAATGAGTCGTAGCAACTGTTCGCACAACCATACCTTTCATGCCGTGGTTTTTGACCAGATGCCTGGTCAAAAGCGAAAGCAACATATTTGGTGAAAAATAGTTACCTTGCTCGTCGACAACAGCAAAGCGATCGGCATCCCCGTCGGTAGCCAGTCCAACGTCGAAGCCTTCCTCTTTCACCACCTTCATGAGTTCTTTAAGATACTCCGGCTTCGGCTCAGGCATGCCGCCTCCGAAAAGAGGATCGCGCCAGTTATGCAGCGACTTCACCTGCAAGCCGCAATCGCGGAATACTTGATCCAGATAATCACGGCTCGTACTGTAAACGAGATCGACGGCTATCTTCAGCCCGGAATTGGCAATCAATTTCCAGTCAACGCGCTGGGACAGAGCTTCCATATAAGCCGGTTTCGGATCGAACTCCGGAACATCGACGTGCGGCGCCACATACCCTTCAGGAATATCCTCGAGATGCCCGATTATTTCGGCCGTAATTTCGTTTGTAGCAGGACCGGCAAAATCAGGAATGTACTTAATGCCGCAGTACTCCGGCGGATTGTGGCTGGCCGTCAATTGAATGGCGCCTGCCGTCGGCTCTACCTGAACAGCCCAGGCAATCACCGGGGTCGGGACATCACGGCAAGAAATGCGCGCGGGAACACCCATCCCGATAAGCACTTGCGCCGTACGCAGCGCGAACTTGTCAGCCAGAAATCGCGTATCATAGCCAACCAGCACGGGTAGTTTCGCCGAACCGTTATGATAATTCCGTTTGACATACTGCCCGATGGCATAAGCAACACACTCCACATTGGCAAAAGTGAACTGGTCGGCGATGATTGCCCGCCAGCCGTCAGTGCCGAATGTAATTGAGTGCGACATTTGAAGTGCTCCTTTTTTATCCGCTCCGGCGGGCGTCCTGCCCGCCTCCGCTGTGTACCCGCTCGGGGCGACCGGCTCTTCGCCGCTCTTCCTCGCTGGCTTGTTCGTTCCATCTTTTATCCGCTCCGGCGGGCGTCCTGCCCGCCTCCGCTGTGTATCGGCAAAATCAGCTCACTCTCGTGAGGTATTCTTGGACGGACTGCCAGGCTGTGCTCGCCTGGCGGACGTTAAGCCAGGACGGATGAAGGGGATTGCTGGCAGGCGACATGACCCGGCAGGGGTGCAGCTCATGCAAATCATCCTCCGACTCGAACTCGATCATTGTGCCGTCGCGCCCGTAAAAACGGAAGGCAAGTGTCATCTCCCGGGCTTCACCACAGGCAGTGCAGTCATCTTCCCATATGGATTCTCCGGAAGGGACCAAGCTCTGTCGAGCAAACATTGTCGCCATACGAAAACCGTCATGAGCAAACAAGGCTGTTATGTACTTGGCATTGCCGGTTCCTGCCGGCATACGTCTCCTTTCTATGTGAATGCCTGAGACGAGATCAATACTGAAAAACTGTCCATCGGGAGCGTGCAGGTAAAAGCGACCTCTGGGATCAACGGTCATCGACTCGCCGGCAGCGCGCACGCGTCCTTCTCTATCGCGCACGACAACACCATATTTTTCCATCCTGCCCAGGCTATGCGGTCGTCCGCGAGAATCAGTGCGAGCAAATGATTCGAGATTTCCGAAGGGTCCATATTGCAGGTAAAGACAGTCACCATACTGCGACTGCACCTCTATGACTCGCCCGAGCACATCTTTGACAATCCGGCTGCCGACCTCGAAGATCTCCAGCCTCTGCCCGTCAGCTGCGATCTCCACCTGCGGGTGCTGCCGCGTGCGCTCCCAGAGGGCAATAGCATACTCGATAGCCAGCGGCTGTTCCGCCCCGGCATATGCATCACTGAAACCGCTGCCCGGAATATGGTCGTAATCATCGTCGCACTCGACAACAAAACAATCGCTGCCGTCAAAATCCCAGAACTCGTCGCCGCCGGCTTCGCTTACTTCCTCCAGTGGCATTACTTGAGTATCTGCCGAGACAGCTTCCCGGAGACTGGCAATCAAGCCGATCGCCTCTTCGGAATATGTTCTGGGCTCACTGGCGTTTTCGATATTTGCCAGAATCCGTCTGGCAGTCTCTCGATGACAGAGCTCCCTGTCCGACACCATCGCCGCCCTAGGGGACTGGCCGGCTATCTCGTCTGCCAACCAGGAAAGAAGTCTCTGGCCGTCGTTTTTCAGGTCCACCCTGTATCCCGTGGCAGTCGCCGAATTGCTGGAACCCAACCGCGCTACCCGGGGCTCGCTAGCCGCCGGGATTCTTGGCACACGCATCTTCCCGCGGACCCAACCGCGGCGCGTATGACGAGGACTGTTCGCTGTGTCCATCGGATCTTCCCCGACAAAGGAGCCCGCCAATGCAAGTCGGCTACAAAGATCCCCACAATAGTAACATCTCAGGAGCGCTTTCTTTGCCACTCATCTATCGCATTACGTACTTCTACATTTAGCCAGCCCCTGACCTGAAGAGATTCGGCCATTCTCAGCCCGGAAGTACGCTCATCGTATATTGCCACCTGGAACTGGGCTATCGTGATTTTGCCCTGGTGCAAGAGCGTTTCGCCCAGCTTGAGCGAATTCATCTCTTGTGGCGTCACATAGCCAGCATTCAAGATTAGTTTTTCCACAGGTATATTAGGCGCAAGCTGCATCTGCGCCTTCAAGGCCTGAACTTCCAGCGGGCCAATAAACTGAGCTGCCTCTAGAAGCTGAACCAGCATCGGTAGCGAGACTTTAACCTCGGGCCTGCGCAGCTGTGATTCATCAAAAACGAACAGTTCATCGACAGCTGCAACCGGCGCAGGGGCATCCACCGGCAGCGGTGTGGGCTGGGGCGGCGGCATTTGCGGTAGGGTTGGAACTGGCGGCAGAGTCGAAG
>JAHFBI010000220.1 GCA_023250095.1 Candidatus Melainabacteria bacterium | reverse complement strand
TGTCAATGCCAACATCTTACCCAAGTTGCAAGCCTGAGAAAGAGAGCTCATCCCTCAACTGCAGTAACCAATCGAGAATGTGAGCGACTAGGGCAAACCAGCTTGCTCTGTAGCAAGCCCAAAAGCGGAGCCGGAAAACCCCTTGCAGCGACCCTTGACAGGATCACTATTTCAGTTGGCGACCTCTGCCTGTCCGGAGGATGTACTTGGGACCCAAGGTATCGACAATGGATAGAAGCAGGATTCTTTGAATTCACGGAGCACATTCAGCAAGCAGAAAGGATGGGGGATTATTCATGGACACAACCACTTACGCTCGGGCAAAATTCCTGGCAAACCGCGCTTTGATCGCCGCCATAGCGACTCTGGCTATAGCCAGCGCACCGATTCAGTCGGGTTTTTGTGGCAATGAACACAAAGCACCGGTGTCTCGACAAACAAACGGCAAGCAACAAGCAGCCCCGATTCCACAGACTCCAGCTCAGCCAGCCTGGGAAGAGGATGTAATCCTTGTTATGCCAAACGCCACCGCCGACAAAGAAAATGTAGCAAAGGCCATATCCGACGCTCACGGCATCGTTGTCGACACAATCGGGCAGGGAGAGTTGACCGTTCTGAAAGTGAAAGTAGAAAAAGGAAAGTTGGCTGAGACAGAGAAAAAATTTGCCGCCGATAAAAACTTCTCCTCATTCCAGCGCAATTACAGCCTTAGCGCTCAGATATTCGTCACCGATCCCAAATACTACCAGGAGTGGCACATCCCCGAAGTACGGGCCAGCAGCGCCTGGCAGGCAAAGGGTGGCAGCACCGATCGCTGGGTGGCTGTTCTAGATTCCGGCACGAACTACTGGCTCAACGACATGGCGGCAAATACTGTGGCAGGCTATGATGCCGTCAACAAGTCCAACGGAGCAGGAGACGTTCAGGGACACGGAACAATGGTGGCCTCCACTATCGATGCCACAGTCGGAAACGGCATTGGAACAGCCGGTGTCTGCCTCAACGCCAAGGTCGAGCCTGTGCGCATAGCCAATCGCGGCTCAGACGGCAAGGCATACAGCGACAGCGCCGCCCTCCTGAGAGGCATTCTCTGGGCAGCGGGATCCGGCGACAAAATCATCAACCTCAGCTATAACTCCAATCCCCCCTACAGCCTCTCCAATGCCAGAGTCAACACCATTTTTCACTTGTACGCTCGCTGGTTCCACGACTGGTACGGCGGGCTGCTCTTCATGTCGGCAGGCAACGGCGACAGCGCCGGCAGAGGAGTGTGGGATTCCAGCCCGAGACAAAACTACCTTGTAGTCGTATCAGCCCTGCAACCCAACGGTCGCCCCTCCAATTTCAGCAACTATGGAAATCCAGTCTGGTTTTCCGCCCCTGGTGAAAACATCTGGTGCCTGGACACATCCGGAAGACCGGTTTCAGTAGCCGGCACATCCTTTTCCGCGCCAATTGTGGCTGGCATCGCCGCCATGGTATGGGGTGTCAATCGCGGGATGACCAACGACCGGGTCCTCGACATCTTGAAGCAAAGTTGCATCAAGCGATTCAACCATGGTGGCGGAGCAAACGACTGGGATGCCTGGTACGGCTTCGGCATGCCTCACGCAATGGACGCAGTCGAGATAGCGCGCTATGGAGCCGTGCAAATGCACATGTCGCACTGAAAGCTGAAAGATAATTCCAGCCAGATTGCTTCTCTTTTCGCCATCTCTGTTGACAGGTCCGAGTCCATGAACCCTGAAGGAACAACTCACAAAAAAGACGTCGCTCCGGCAAAGAGACTGGCTTCAAGCTACGGACAGAGCCTGACGGAATTCAGCGTTGCCCTCGGGCTCCTCTTAACTGTCGCCCTGGTCATGCTCGATCTGGGACTTGTAGCGCTCCGGCTGGCACTGGCTACAGATGCTATAGACAGGGCGGTCAAGGATCTCTCTGTTTCCGAAAGGCTAAGCAGCTCTTTTGCCGAGTCCGGACCCACCGGACCTCTGTCGAAGAGCCTCGCCTCCATATCCGGAGTCAACTGTAAGAGCAGTACCATCTGTCTTTGCGCAAGCAGCACTACTTCTGCAAATCAAAGCCTGGTCATCGCCAGCCCCGGAAATATCCCACGGCAGTGGCTGCCGGATGGCAGCCAGCACCCGACCTATGAGCTTTCGCTTACGCTCAAGCTTTTGCTCGATCCTATGCTCACGATCTCTCTGGGTGACAGGCAAATCCCGGGCTTGAATGCTCCCATTGCCGTCACCATCCAGAAGTCAGCGCACTGGGGAAATCTTGGAAAGGATCCCTCCTCGAAAGAGTACTTTCTCAATGAATAAACAAGTTGTGGCAATCTTGCTTTTCACGTGCCAGCTCATCATATGGCAGGCACAGCAACCAGCCGCCAGCCAGATCAAGTCCACTTACGACTGGACAATTCAGATTGAAACAAAGGAACTCAACAACTATTATCCAGCCAAAGACACCAACCTGCGCGACTTTGTCCTCTGCAACATCACGCTCTGTCCTGCCAGCGGTTCACCAAAGAATTACGAGCAACTCTTTTATGCCAGCGACAGATGCATCGGCGCGCGGCGTATCAATCCGCTGGCACTGAAACACGGCGATGAGGTTGCCATCCGGCTCAAGCGCCCGGAAGGACCACCCTCGCCCTCCCAGACAAGCGCTGCTGCCAATGCCGTCGTTCGTTGTTTGCTCGATGCCTTTGCCGCAGGCGGCATCGCCACAACCATCCTTACGCCGCCAGAGGCATATCTAAATACCATTCAAGGAATGGCCCGGGAAAAATTCTTCATCGCGCCGCCGGCGACCCCGGACGAGCCGCGTTATTCCAAAATATCTGTCCATATTTATTCCGAACCAGAAGGTCAGCAGGACGAACTCATCTATCAGTAACAATTCTCCATGTCCACAAGGATAATCTCAGCCATGCCAATAGAAGAAAAGGCCAGACGGATACGCAAGGACGGCTCAGCCCCTCAGCTGCCCCGAGCCAGCGCAAGACGCCCTTTCGACTGCCTTCATCCATCTTTCAAGATTGAAGCCGGCATCCCACGGACAAGACCAAATACCGGCAACATGCTTGTACTTTGTGCGGCCATGACCGGAGTGATTGTAACCATTTCAACCTTAGGCATAGCCCTGGAAGGACTGCTTTGCCAGCGCGGCAAGCTACAAACCGAAACCGAGCGGTCGGCCATGGCAACCGCCTGTCTCATCAACACCTCCGACACGCAAGGCAAGATGAACAATCTCGTAGCTCATAGCCGGGAACTCGTCTTTGAATCACGCACGGACAAAAACATAGTCGACTCCAACTACCCGGATTTGACCAGCCTTGCAGATCAACTTCTCCTGGAGTCAAGAGAGTCCGCAATATTGATCAAGGTAGAGCGCGACCAACTGGCTGATGCAACGGCACAAGAAATGATCAAGACAGTCACAGATAATAAAAACTCCTTTGCCGAGCTTTCACTGCCTTTCATTTACACCTCGCGCCCGACAATATGGGAACTGGAGGCCGGCTTCATTGACGGCATCGACTCCAATGTCGAGAGCCCGACAGGTAATGGCGAGCTTCTTGCGCTGGACATGGCGTCTGGGTACATCCAGCAAACAAGCAACCTTTACAAAGGGAATATCAATGCCAGACTGCCCTCCCCCGACAACGACCTCGACTTCAAAATCTCTTGCCTGCCAGCTCCTGTGGCAGGCACAACCGCGCCAGCCCGCCTGGCCGGGTGTGCTGTCTTCCGCAAACAGGCGCTCCTCATGGCCAACGGCGCAGCAACAGGAAGCAAGTGCGATCAAACACCCTCGGCCATGAAACTGACTTTGCGCATGACGGCATCTTCTGAGTTCAGCCAGGACTGCAAGGGCACCTTAGCGTGCAGCCAGACGGCGCTCAGCGCCGGCGGCACTCCGCTGCCTTGATTCCTTGTGGGCAAATGGCAGCACCAGCCTGGCTTTTTGGTCTGCAGCCCTTACGTGCGCCTCTAGTCCGGAGTTAAAAGACAAGAAATCGGCTTCCACTCCATCGCTGAATATGGTGCCTTCGCAAGGCATGCGCGACTCGACAATCAGCTCCTGTCCTTCCTTGAGAATACCGGCGACAATACCTGCTGCAGAATGTTTGCTGACAAAGGGCTCGCGCACGACAAACACCAGCTGGCAGTCGCCCCAGGACAGCTTGAGCGGTCTTGTGGATTGCCCTCCCATGAACTGGTTGACAGACGAGACCATGTTGAACACTGAAGAAAGCCAGCCGGTAGAGCCGGCGCCAGTCGACACGATCAACCCGCTGGAAGACTGATTTTCGCTTTTGCCCTGAAACTCCAGGCGATAGCGGGCCGAGACATGGGTCCTTGCCCCGATGAAAAGATCGTTGAAAGCCAAAAGCCTCTGCCCGTCATTCATCACGACCTCAGCCAGAGTCACTTGCTTGATTTCGGCGCTGTCGTCGAGAACCGACTCTATGCACTTTCTTGCCTGGGGCACTTTCACTGGCGAAAGTATCCCATCAAAGCGCTCGGGATCCGGGTTGACGCCAACGATGGGCTGGCTTCCGACATACTTGGCGGTATTGGCCACGAGCCCGTCCTGTCCGACGGCTACGATGAGATCGCAGGCAGAAAAGAGAAAGCTCGGGAGAAAAATGCGCTCGACAAACTGTACTTTCAGCCCGAAATCGAGCGACTTGCGCAACTGTGAAAGTGACCGATTGTAAGCATCATCTTCCTTCTGATAGTCTTCAAAATCGCCGCCTGCATGCTCGATATAGAACTTCGCCTGCGCCTTTGTGTTGAACCTGGCAATCAACTCAGCAAGCCGCGTCTTCCGCGTCACTACAACTATCTTCTCGTACATGACTCGCCCTATTACTTTCTGTCAGAGCCGGTCAAGAGTGAATTCAAAAGGTCCGGCGTCACATTCAGCTGCCCGATTTTGCCGGCATTCTCCGCCAGCTCCTGAAAGGCAAGAGAGATTGCCAGACGCGAATCGCCTTCTTTAGCTGCAAGAGCCAGCAATGTTCTCCAGTCAACATCCTGAACAGTCTTCAAAGAAGTCTCAAGCGCATAAGCGCGGCTGTCAGCGTCCTTACGCTCGTTTTGCACCCTGGCATCAATGAGCACGCAGCGCTGCTCTTCAATTGCGATGTCCGCAGCCATCTGCGTTTCCCGGATCTGCCGCCGCTTTGTCTCCACGGCTATTTCGGTATTCAGTTCGCTCTCTTTGATACGCCGCTCCTCTTCGACGGCGGCATTCCTGCGCATGTATATAGCCTGGTCCGCTCGGCGTTGAAGTGCTTCGCGGGCCTCTGCCTCGAGAGCTCGGGACATTTCCGGCGTCGGCTTTATCTGTAGAATCGAAAGCCCGAGAATTTCCAGACCAAGCATCAGCACAGGCTCAGCCGATTTCAACGTCTTGAGCATACTGGCTACAATGACATCGACGCTGCCCAGCACCTCAGGCAGTGTCAACCGCTGCACCAGTCCTTTGGCCGTAACCTGGGCCGAATTAATCAGGCGCTCTCCCAGAAGTTCCTCGGGATCGTCGGCGCAGGCATATGCTCCGCCCGGCAGGACGCTGAAATCTAGAATTGCCGAGAGTCTTAGGGGATCAGTTACACGGTAAGTCAGCTGCCCCTGGAGAGTAATCTCCTGAAAGTCAGCAGTGACTTCATGAAAAACAAAGGGCACATCTTTGCTGGACAGGGGCACATCCACCACCGTCGAGATCGGGGCAAAGTACCAATAACAAAGTCCTGCTCCTTGGCGCTTCATCTTGCCAGTCTCGAAATGAATGACATACACCGTCGGTGGTGCTTTCTTGAATCTTACGCCCAACATAGCAAACCCTCCCGGAAAGCAAGGACTTGAGAGCCTGACCATTCCGGCTGGAAACAAAAAGCCGGTCAGAAAGAGAAGCAGCACGAACAGCCTTGTCATCTGCTACTGCTAGGCTCATAACAATCAATCGTTCATCATACGCTTATTATAATATTACGAGCGCCCGTGCTTGTCAAGATGAACAACGATAGCAATAGTGCCGTGCCGTTACAAAGCCAGTGAAAGTTATCCTGAACGTAGCTTCCACGATTGCCAACATATATATTTCTTCACCAATCAACGCTTTAGGTGCTCGGATATTTCGGACTGACAGGACAGATTGTCGAGCACATGCCTTTCCCGAGACTCCTCGGGGAAATTCCGCCTGTCCTTGCCACACAAAGAACAAGTAGATGAAATCGTTGGAAACGGCCACAGGTTATCGCTTACTTGCTGCCACAACTGACAGACTGCAGGCAAAATGGCTCCAGCTCAGTTGTCAGGCAGCGATAATGGGAGGGTGGGCAGCTGCTCGTTTGCACTTGCCACCGACAGAAGAAAGGATTTTACTATGACCAGATTACTAGCGGCGGTACTGTGTGGTCTGACATTATCAGCTCTGAGCTTTTTGCCAGCTTCGGCAGCAGATGCCTCAGCCCCTGAATCAACGGTAAAATCCCAGTCGGAGGCAAAATCCGCTGGCGCTGGCAATAGTGGTGCCAGCAACAAATCGGAAGTCAAAAAGCCGGTAACAAAGAAAGCGGCAGAGAAACCCGACAACGGCGCCGACAGCAAACCGGCAACCAAGAAATCAGCCTCATCGAACAAAGGGGCCTCTCAAATCCCGACTCGCCTGGCGGCATTTGCCGCCGGAGTCGTCGTGGGTATCCCGGTAGCTATAGTGCGTAAATCCGCTCAAGAGACGGTCAACGCCACACGGGACCTGGTTGGCGATACAAGCAATCCTCTTTTCCTCGGCGCAGCCGGAACGCTTGGCGTGCCTGCCGGTGTTTTGAGCGGCACTTTCCAGGGTGTCTTCTTCGGGATCAAGAACGCCTGGACCGGCAGCGGCGACGAGCCCTTCGGTAAAGACAGCTTCAGCCTCGGCGATATGTAGCCAGAAATCACAAATTTGCTTATTCGACCGTCACTTCTTGAGTGTCTCAATCTAGCACCGACGGCACCAACACAGCACCGACGGCAGCAACAGAGCAGTCGGCAGGCAGGCAGAAGTCGATGACAAACAGTTTGGCAAGTGTACTGAGGAGGCCCAAGAATCCTTCGCTCCGGCATAACTTGTAATAATCCGGTAGCAAGGAGAGCGGGGCTGTGCCATTTCACCAGGACGCCACGTCTATATCAAAATCAATCCTGGCAGGCATTCTACTGTCCACGGTGACATGGATAGCGTGCGGTATTCCAGGCACCGGTCCTGCGCTGGGATTTTTCGCTCTCTTCGCCATTTTCCTGGATATGCCATGGCTGGCTTTTGTCGTGGCGGCAGTTTTGCTCTTGTTCACTCTTCTTGCAAAGGCGCGCCTGGCAAGATCCGGCAGGATCTCTTGTCAGGCTCCAGCTGTTCTTTCTGCCAGCTGCTGGTTTCTTTATGGCATCTACGAACAACACATGAAAGCCTGGTCTGAGACAGTCACAGCACCTATCCGCATCGACCTGCTTCTCATTGACCCATTCCTACTAGCAGTGACTGTGTGCTGGCTAAAAGGGGTGATTAGTAGCTTGAAGCGAGCGGCTGCCTGAGGATCATGCTTACTTCGTCATTTTGCTTTTCAGGCACATGCGATGACGGTTTCACCTTCTCAGGTTCTTTGCCCGGCGGTCGCTGCTGCCTCTTTTCCGGCTGCGTGTTTTCCGATTCTATAAGCTGTTCCCTGAGTCTGTCCATCGTGGCGTTGTAAGCCCGTTTGCTCACAGCAATCCGCATGCCGCCAAAGAGCCGGAACCCGAATCCGCTCAGCCCGGGTGCTCGGTGCGAATCCCAGTTCCACACAGGCTCGGCCCTGACGAATGCCATCAAAGCCGGTACCGCCTTGATCACAGGATGCGAGATCTCGAAGTCGGCTATCATGGAAACGTTGCCCTGGCGGGGAATTGATCTGTGGAAAGGAGGGCTGCGAAAATTTGTGACAAAAGTGTCTGTGGCAACGAAGTTCCACAGACCTTTTCTCAGGAGGAAACCCACTGAATAGAACGGGTCGATCTCGCGTGTCGCGCCCTGGAAATAGCCGCCGCTGCGCAATTGCAAAAGAGTGCCTCCGAAGAGCACCAGATTCGGTCTCGCCACATGCGTGACGTTCAACGAGGGAAGCAGGTCCGCCTGGTGCAAATGACTCACTTGCCAGAGTTCGCGCGCCTGAAAATCGA
>JAHFBI010000012.1:34560-35960 GCA_023250095.1 Candidatus Melainabacteria bacterium | reverse complement strand
ACGGCAGTGCCCGCCAGAGCGCCGGCTGCGGCACCACCGGCGATATTATATCCGTGCATAGCGATGGTGTTTTCCATGCCGAACATCTGATAGGCCACCATAGCGCCGACGACGGCACCGCCTGCTGCATGGGCGCAGATGAGACCGAAACCCTTAGCTTTCGATTTTGGTGTTGACGGCCTGTAGTTGTTCGCCTCGGCACGGAAGGCGAATTTGCGCCCGTCGGGAGTCTTGAAAGAGTCGAAGCTGAGAACCAGTGACCCTGGACGCCCGACGCGGCGGGGCGGGAAAATCTTTGAGACTTTGCCGTGGAAGACCGTGCCTTCGGGGATGACTTTGTTGTCGTCCACGTATATATCTTCTGTGATTTTGGCTGTAATCTCTTGATCGAGCTTGGCAGGCAGGAGATTGCCATCCATATCGCGATTCATGAGTTTCAGCCCGTAAGTAGGCACTGATGAAAGTTTCAACTTGAGCGGCGTGCCGCTTGGCACTGTGTACGTGATCTGCCCTTTCAACATGGGAGCACTCGAGGAGCCTTGCTCGACGATTCTTCTTGCTTCGTCCTTAAAATCAGGCTCTGAGCCATCTGCCGAAAATACCGGGCACAAGCAGGAAAGCAAGCTCAAACACAAGAAGAGAGCTTGCAGGGCTCTTCTGTGTATCGTCCCTGTCCGGCAGGTTGCAGCGTTCATTTTTGTCCTCGGAGACAGGCAAAGATGCATCCGTTTGCCTTTATCTAAAAGAGAAGGCAGAAGGAACCGGCAAGAGTATAGCTGACCGCTTGCAAACTTATAAAGTCCATTCTCGCTTCTTTGCCTGGACGATTTGCCAGAGGGGCAACCGATCGCTATTCTGAGAAAAATTTAGGATGCCTGGTGATGCCAGCGCATATTTAGAATTTGGGGTTCGAGTATCAATGGAACAGAAGCGTACGCTAAGCCATTTGTTTCCCGCGCTCGTTGAGCCATGACCTCTGGTCCTCCGGCAAGCTGGTTGTGAAGAAGGCGACAAACTGGGAATTCTGTCGCTCATAGAATCAGATCCAGCCCCACTGCCCTGCCAGCGTTCCCAGCCCCCTTCAAGGACTAACAAAAAGCCTCCTGGCGTCCTGGCTGCAAAGAGGTGCGCGTCAAATGCGCGATTTCTACCTGTGGTGTTTGACTCCCTACGCAAAAAACTCTACGGAGCGACGGCGAAAAACTTAACGGCAGGAAGAAGCTCAGGTTCTTGTTGCCGTCACTCACTCCGAGTCTATCTCCGGGGTCAAACACTGGCGCGCTATAGCGGAATGCCTGCCTCATAAACCTCTGCCTCCCCACTTGCAGAGCTGAGCGGGTCCCCTCCATTTATTCCTCGACAATTTTTTCGATGGCGCTTGGCGCGCTCCATCTATTGCG